>NZ_JAMPQC010000013.1:0-241791 GCF_028482225.1 Providencia sp. PROV130
GTGTTTTTTTACATTTTTTTTCTAACTGCCTATTTACCACACAAAACGACTACTTTTTGATTCTTTTTAGTGCTTCTGGCAGTTCGGCAATACTATTAATAACAAGATCTGCATTATTGATAGCCTCATCTGTGACTGACTCACCACTTTTTACTAATACGGTCGTACCAACGTTAGCAGCTTTACCTGCTAACATATCAGCCAGTTTGTCACCGACCATAATCGATGAAGCCATATCTATCTTTAAAAAGTCTTGTGCATCTAATAGCATTCCAGGTTTTGGTTTACGACAATTACAGTCTTGTCGATATTCTTCTACTGTAGCTTCAGTATGATGAGGGCAAAAATAAATACCGTCTAAGTCAATACCGCGATCTGCTAATGACCAATCCATCCATTCTGTTAGTTGCATAAACTGGTCTTCTGTATAAATTCCCCGACCAATACCTGACTGGTTGGTTACAATAACTAATGCATAGCCCATCTTTTTTAATTCAAGCATTGCTTCAATTGACCCTTCGATAAATTCGAAATCATCAATTTTATGTACATAGCCATGATCGATATTAATTGTTCCATCTCTATCTAAAAAGACTGCTGGGATCCCGTTACTCACCTGTTTACTCCTAAAATTTAGTATTTTTTTAGTATCTCATGAAAAGAAATAAAAGGAGAATAGAATAAATAGAACAATCTTTATTGACTTAGACGTCTAGACGCCTTAACATCCAACCTTATTAGATACACTATCTAAAAACAATTCAGATAAAGTTAGAAACTATAAATGATAAAGCTCTCAAATATTAATAAAGTTTTCCAGCAAGGAAGCCGTAACATTCAAGCACTTACTGATATTAGCTTGCATGTGCCTGCTGGTCAGATCTATGGCGTTATTGGTGCTTCAGGTGCAGGTAAAAGTACGCTTATTCGTTGCGTAAATATGCTTGAGCGCCCAACTTCAGGCAAAGTTATTGTTGATGGGCAAAATTTAACGTCGATGACTGAAAAAACCTTGACGAGAGCACGTCGCGGCATTGGCATGATTTTTCAACATTTTAACTTGTTATCTTCACGCACTGTTTTTGATAACGTTGCTCTACCTTTAGAGCTTGATAATACGCCTAAAGAAAAAATTAAAGAGCGTGTGAATGAATTACTAGATTTAGTTGGTTTAAGTGAAAAGAAGGATGCTTATCCTGCGAATTTATCCGGTGGACAAAAACAACGTGTTGCTATAGCTCGCGCATTAGCTAATTCCCCTAAAGTATTGCTATGTGACGAAGCTACAAGTGCATTAGACCCCGCGACAACTCGTTCAATTTTAGAATTATTGAAAGATATTAACCGCCGATTAGGGCTAACTATCTTATTAATTACCCACGAAATGGATGTTGTAAAACGTATTTGTGATCAAGTAGCTGTAATAAGTGGTGGTCAATTAATCGAGCAAGACAAAGTGAGTGAAGTATTCTCTCACCCAAAAACACCTGTTGCTCAAGCATTTATACAATCAACATTAGTAATTGATATTCCGGATGATTATAAAGAACGATTGAAAACAGAACCAGGTCAAGACTCATCACCATTACTTAAGCTCGAATTTACAGGGCAGTCTGTTGATGCACCTTTAATTTCAATGGCTGTACGTAAGTTTGATATTGATATTAATATTTTAAGTTCACAAATTGACTACGCTGGCGGCGTGAAATTTGGTGTGATGCTAGCAGAGCTACATGGCATCAATGGTGGGGTTGAATCCACAATTGCATTTTTGAAAGAGCATCATGTGAAAGTAGAGGTTTTGGGTTATGTCTGAGAGAATGATTTATCTGCTGATTAACGGCACAATTGACACTATCACAATGACCTTTGTTTCCGGCTTTTTGGGTTTTGTTTTAGGTTTACCATTAGGTGTATTGCTCTATATTACACGCAAAGACCAAGTCATGGAGAATGTCGGGCTATATCGAGCTCTTGCAGTTGTAGTCAATATTTTCCGCTCAGTCCCCTTTATTATTTTACTGGTTTGGATTATTCCATTAACTTCGTTCCTTGTTGGGACGACTATTGGTTTAAAAGCGGCAATCGTCCCTTTAACCATTGGCGCGGCGCCATTTATCGCTCGTATGGTTGAAAATGCATTATTAGAAATTCCAAGTGGTTTAATTGAATCAGCTCGTGCAATGGGGGCGACTCCACTTCAGATTATTCGTAAGATTTTAATCCCTGAAGCATTGCCAAGTTTAATTAATGCAGCCACTATTACGTTAATTATGTTAGTCGGATATTCTGCAATGGGTGGTGCAGTTGGTGCCGGTGGTTTAGGCCAAATCGCACTACAATATGGTTATCAAACCTATAACCCTGTTGTGATGAATACCGTTATTGTTCTCCTCGTCATTTTAGTAAACCTAATTCAGTTTGGTGGCGAGTATTTAATGAAAAAAGTTTCACATCGATAGTTAGTAAAATAGCGGCGCCGTTGAGGTGCTTATAAAGTCCGTTTTAAAGGGGTAAACCAATGTCTATTAAATTAAAATCTATCGCAGTTGTCGGCGCGCTATTAGGCACACTTGTACTTACTGGTTGTGGTGAAAAAGAAAAAGATGCTAACAGTATTAAAGTTGGTGTGATCATGGGCAAAGAATTAGAAGTTGCTGAAGTCGCGCAAAAAGTTGCTAAAGAAAAATACGGTTTAAATGTTGAGCTTGTTTCATTTAATGACTTCGTTTTACCTAATGAAGCATTAAGTAAAGGCGATATCGATGCGAACGCATTCCAACACAAGCCTTATCTTGATCAGCAAATTAAAGACCGTAACTATAAATTAGTCCCTGTTGGAAATACTTTTATTTATCCAATTGCGGCTTACTCTAAAAAGATCAAGTCAGTTGATGAACTTGCAGATGGCTCACAAATTGCGTTACCAAATGACCCTACCAATTTAGGTCGCTCATTACTGTTATTACAACAACAAGGCTTAATTAAATTAAAAGATGGCACCGGTTTAATGCCAACGGTTTTAGATGTGGTTGAAAACCCGAAAGACCTGAAATTTGTTGAGTTAGAAGCGCCTCAATTGCCTCGAGCTTTAGATGACCAAAAAATTGCCTTAGCGATTATCAATACAACTTGGGCAAGTAGTGCTACACCTAAATTAACCCCAGCAAAAGATGGTTTATTTGTTGAAGATAAAGATTCTCCATACGTAAATATTATTGTTGCTCGTGAAGATAATAAAGATAGCGAGAATGTGAAAAAATTTATTCAAGCATATCAATCAGATGAAGTGGCAAATAAAGCTAACGAAGTCTTCGATGGTGGTGCAGTTAAAGGTTGGTAATCTTTTTTATTATTTAAAAAACGATTAAAATACTAGACGGCTTAACGCCGTCTAGTATTTTTTGTAATTTATAGACTATAAAACAACGGCATTATTTTGAATAATATAAGAAAGGTATAATTATGAGACTGTTATTGCTCACTTTGGTGACATTTTTGTTAGCCGGGTGTGGAATTAACCAATACACGAGTCCAGGGCAAAATAAAGGTTTCACTAGTATGAAATTGTCTAAACCTGTACCGAGTGAGACAAAACCAAACACTGCAAACGTTAAATTAATGAATAGTCCAGAAGAATTATTAGGGATGCCTTTCAAAGATTTAGGTGTTGTTTCTGGGGAATCTTGTCGAGAAAGTGTTCAAAGCCCTCCGGCAAATTTGAATACCGCAAAAAACAGTATGTTATCACAGGCTGCCTATATTGCGGCTGATGCCGTACTTTTACACCAGTGCCAAACTATGACCTCCCCAGGTTGTTACCAGGCAACTATTTGCGAAGGCAGTGCATTAAAAATTGTTGAATAAGTATCTTATGCAATCTTTTCAGTTTAATGTTATTGGGCACATTGAATCACCTTATAAAGAAAAGTTTGCGATCCCTCGCCAACCTGGACTTGTTCAGGGTGGTGCGGGACGCTTACATCTGCATTCTCCATATAACAATCCAAATGCAGTCCGAGGTCTCAATCAATTCAGCCATATTTGGGTTTTATTCGTTTTTCATCAAACGATGGGAAATGGCTGGAAACCGCTCGTTCGTCCTCCAAGATTAGGTGGCAATGATAAAATGGGGGTTTTCGCAACCCGTTCAACATTTAGACCGAATCCAATAGGTATGTCACTTATTGAATTACATGGAGCCACAATAGAAAACAACCAAGTGATCCTCGAGCTTGGCAGCCTTGATTTAGTTGATGGTACCCCTGTTATCGATATAAAGCCTTATTTACCTTTTGCAGAGGCTATACCAAATGCGGCTGCAGGCTATGCACAGGATACACCTTCAGATGATATGCAGGTTATATTCACCCCGCATGCAGAAACTGTATTAAATACTTATCAAAGTCAGTACCCGGGTATTAAACAATTTATTTCACAAGTTTTAATGCAAGACCCTCGCCCTGCATATAAAAAACAATCGACTGAAATACGTGACTATGCAGTCCATTTATTAGATTTTAATATTCGTTGGCGAGTAATTGATGGTGTGACTGAAGTATTCGCTATCGAACCATACGAAAAATCACCTTAACCCCTTTTGGCGAGCCCCAGTCACTGGTAGACTAACTCACTATATACTTTGGTAAGCAAGCCGCTTGCCATAACTTGTTGTTCTAATGGAACCTATACAATGCGTACTAGCAAATATCTGCTCTCAACTCTAAAAGAGACCCCTGCGGATGCAGAAGTTATCAGCCATCAACTGATGCTGCGTGCAGGAATGATCCGTAAACTTGCTTCTGGTCTGTATGACTGGTTACCCACTGGCGTACGTGTTCTGCGTAAAGTAGAAACTATTGTCCGTGAAGAAATGGAAAATGCAGGTGCTATCGAGGTATCTTTACCCGTAGTTCAACCCGCAGATTTATGGCAAGAAAGTGGACGTTGGGAACAGTATGGGCCTGAATTACTGCGGTTTGTTGACCGTGGGGAACGTCCGTTTGTTCTAGGTCCAACCCATGAAGAAGTGATCACCGATTTGGTGCGTAATGAAATCACCTCTTACAAGCAATTGCCTTTAAATTTATTCCAAATTCAAACTAAATTCCGTGATGAAGTTCGCCCACGTTTTGGTGTGATGCGTTCACGTGAATTTATTATGAAAGACGCATACTCTTTCCACACTAGCCAAGAATCATTGCAAGAAACCTACGATGCAATGTACGAAGCCTACAGCAAAATTTTCACGCGTATTGGCTTTGATTTCCGTGCTGTTCAAGCAGATACCGGCTCTATCGGGGGTAGCGCATCCCACGAATTCCAAGTATTAGCAAAAAATGGTGAAGATGATGTTATTTTCTCGACCGAATCTGATTACGCCGCTAACATCGAATTTGCAGAAGCATTAGCCCCAACAACGCCACGTGGTGCACCAACAGAAGAAATGCGCCTTGTTGATACGCCAAATGCAAAAACAATTGCAGAGCTTGTCGAACAATTCAATTTACCTGTTGAGAAAACTGTTAAGACATTGATTGTCCACGCGAAAAAAGATTCAGGGCACACTTTAGTCGCTTTATTAATTCGTGGCGACCATGAATTAAATGAAATCAAAGCAGAAAAACACCCTTTAGTGGCTAGCCCATTAGAATTTGCCACTGAAGCTGAAATCAGAAATGCGGTGAATGCAGGCCCAGGTTCTTTAGGCCCTGTCAATATGCCTCTACCGATTGTTATCGACCGTAGCGTTGCAGTAATGAGTGACTTTGGTGCTGGCGCAAATATTGATGGCAAACACTATTTCGGCATCAACTGGGAACGTGATTTAGCGCTACCAGAAGCTTTTGATTTACGTAACGTTGTTGAAGGCGACCCAAGCCCTGATGGTAAAGGCGTACTACAAATTAAACGCGGTATCGAAGTTGGCCACATTTTCCAATTAGGTACTAAATACTCAGAAGCAATGAAAGCGTCAGTCCAAAATGAAGATGGCCATAATCAAATCGCCACCATGGGTTGTTATGGTATTGGTGTAACGCGTATTGTGGCCGCTGCCATTGAACAAAGCCATGATGACCGAGGAATTATTTGGCCGGATGCAATTGCTCCGTTCCAAGTGGCTATTTTGCCAATGAATATGCACAAATCTTATCGTGTTAAAGAAGTTGCAGAAAAACTTTACGCTGACTTAAAAGCAAACGGTATTGATGTAATTTTCGATGACCGTAAAGAGCGCCCCGGTGTGATGTTTGCCGATATGGAGCTGATTGGTGTTCCATATACTATCGTTATTGGTGACCGTAACTTAGACAACAACCAAATTGAATATAAATCACGCCGAAGTGATGATAAAGAACTTGTTGGTTTAGAAAATATTGTTAGCTTCCTAAAAGGTAAGCTCGGTAAATAAAACAAGTTAAAAGTTAGAAAATAAAGCCCAAATTTAGGTTACTTTGAATTTGGGCTTTTTCTTTAGATGTCTCGGTACGAACCAATCTTAAAGCCATGTGCCAAAATTTGTGATTTTAAGTTTTCAGATGTTAAAACTTCCAATTCATTTAAACGTGGATATGCATAGTTACTTTTTAATAGTGCATTATCAATAAAAGCAGGATGGCTCATAACTTCAATAGAGCTATTACCTTGTACCTTAGCTTCATTAATAATTTTCAAAAATAGCGCTTCTGAAATTTCATCACCATAGAACTCGCTACTGAAACAGTCCGTACTCGCCACTTGATATGATAATGGTGGCCAATTTTTCTCTAATTGGCGATCAACGCGTAACGCGACTCCCTTCTCTTGGGCAAAAGCAACTACAATCGGAAAAATGCCTTCAATCATATGGACATGATGATGGCTATCAATATGGCTAGGTTTTTGACCAAAAATTTCGATAAATTTTTGATATTGCAGGTTTAGCTCTTGCTCAATCTCAATCAGTGGTAAGTCATTAATATCCCAAAGCCATTTCCCCAATATTCCATCACGACTGAGTATAGGCATTGATGAGAAAGGCTTCCCAGCCGTTAAAACAAAATGCATGCCCACCGCTAAGTTCGGATTTTCTTGGCTTAATTTAGCTGCATGGGATATTGCTGGCATATTCATCATCGCACTAGTTGAATGAACTATCCCATTACGATGAGATTCAATAATGCCATAATTGACAGCTTCACAGAGCCCAAAATCATCAGCATTTACAATAAGTAGTACAGCCATATGCTCTCCCTTAATTCTATAAGCTATCTGGCTAATTAACCTTCTTGCTCAAGCTGTTGTATTGCTTTAGCAAAGTTGGGTAGATATTTTTTATGGGCGATAAGTAATTCCTTAGAAATTAAACGCGCATCGTTATCAGAATGAATTAATGGGTTTAAATTCATCGCCAATAAAACATCATTAAACTGACCATTTACTGCAGCTTGGCTAGTCGCAATCTCAAAGTTTTTTAAGGTATAAATTAAACCAAGTACTTTATCATCAAAATGTTTTACCCGTGGGTGCGGTTTCGCACCATCACGACCTAATATACATGTCATTTCGACAGTCCAGTCTTCAGGAATATTATCGATATGTCCATGATGTGGAATATTAACATAGTGCTCCGTTTGCTTATCATTGTATATCGCATTGATGACTTCACAAGCTGCATCTGAATAATAAGCCCCACCTCTTAATTCAAGCTCTTTAGGCTTTACATCTAATGTCGGGTTTTTATATAGTTCAAATAGTTGATGTTCAACTTTTTGCACGACTTGTGCCCTAGCACCGCCTTTATAATACTCACCCAGCTCAATCGCTAGCATTTCCTTAGGTTTAAAATAGTACAATAAATAGGAACATGGGATCAGATTTAACCCGCGAATTAGACCTTCGTCAAAAGCAAGGTCAGTAATGTTTTTAACTGAATTGGCACTTAACGTTCCAGAGGCAATACCCTCTAATAATTCATTAAACCTCGATGAGCCATTTACAATAACATCTTTGATAAAAACCATATGGTTTAAACCAAATAAATCGATAGATAATTCATCACTATCAGATAGTTTTAAAACGTCGGTAATAAACATTTTCATACCGATAGGGATATTACAAACACCAATAAAACGTGTGAAATTCGTATGCCGATAAACAGCCTCAGTGACCATCCCTGCCGGATTGGTAAAATTAATGACCCAAGCATTCGGGCAAATCTCTTCAACATCTTTGATAATGTCAAAAATCACGGGTATTGTTCGTAACCCTTTGAATAAACCACCAGCACCATTAGTTTCTTGTCCCAAATAACCATGTTTTAAAGGGATTGATTCATCTAATTCACGCGCTTTTAATTGCCCAACTCTTAATTGAGTCGTGACGAAATCAGCATCTTTTAATGCTTCTCGCCTATCCAGTGTTTTAAATATCTTTAGAGGTATATTGGCATGCTTAACCATGCGTTCGCATAAATTATAGATAATATTTAATTTTTCTTTACCTTCTTCGACATCCACTAACCATAATTCAGTAATAGGTAATTCATGGTAACGTTTAATAAAACCTTCCAGTAATTCAGGAGTGTAGCTACTCCCCCCCCCAATAGTAACAACTTTTAATTTCTGAGTCATATTAACCTCGTGGACCTTTATAATAGACATAGAAAAGCACACCATCCCTATATATAAAGATGGGTATGCTAGAGATTTTAGAAATGGAAAGCTTATTTAGATAATAATTTAACCTACCATTTTTTGTTCAACGCTAAATAGATTTTTTCTGTAATCACTCGGTGTTAATGAAGTTAGCTCTTTAAATTTTTTTACAAATAAACTTGGGCTGCTATAACCTGATTCAAAAGCAATATCTGTAATTGAATAATTAGTTATTTCAAGTTGCTTTTTAGCAAAGTTAATTCTTATATCATTAATAATCTGCATTGGCGTTTTACCATAATATCTTTTTGTTGCCCGGGTTAAGTATTCTTGTGATTTTCCCGTTATTGAAATCATATTTTGTAGAGCACTCTCACTAAACATAGCGATATCATGCATTTCTTCCAATGTACTTTTTAACCACTGCGGTGCATCATCTCGCATACTTTTTTCACGATAATGGCGTAATCGATTTACTATATTAAATGTAACTAGCTCAATAAATTCATTAAATTCGCTATCACGAAAATTTAATGATGCGATCACGGACTCTATATAAGCCATAAACTCATTTTTCAATTGATAACCTTGTGATGCAACAAAACAACTTGGTAATAGTGGTAAATAATGTTTATCAAAAAATGATTTACTGATACCCACATTCAATATTCGTGTTGGTCCGAAATCATAAGCACTTTCGTGATGAGACCCTATAGGAAGAAAAATGAAATCTCCTCGTTCTAATAAAACTTTTTTTCCATTAATTATTTGATAACAACGACCCGTTAAAACGATCATATATTCATAATAATCATGTTGATGCAGTCCACTTGCACTCTCAACTTTATTATAAATAAAGACATGAAAGGTTTTATTATTAAAAAGTTCACTTTCTTGAACTAGTTTAATTTCAGCATTAGTGTCGGTTCTATTCATCAGTGTCTGCATCATGACCCTCTCTCTAATGGTTTAGTTTTTCATGTAATTCAATTAACTCTGTAATTAATTCACGGGCTAACATTGCGTTCATTAAATGATCTTGTGCATGAACTAGGACTAGGCTTACTTTGATTCGTCCCTCCCCCATATCACTTTCAATTAACTGGGTTTGCACTTTATGAGCTTCATTCAACGAGGAATGAGATTGCGCCATTAAACTTTTTGCGGTCACAAAATCACCTTCTTTCGCTTTTTTTAATGCGGTGTAAGCTAAGCTTCTTGCTTGCCCTGCATTAATAATCAGTCCCATGACAACTTCTTCAAGTTCATCCGTAGTGGCATTTTCTTGGATATCATTAAGCTCAAACATATTTTTATCTCTATTTTAATGGGAGGAGCAAGCTCCTCCCTATTTTAAAACTTAAGTGCGTTAGCAATATCTTCTTCACTTTCTTCTTCATCGATTGTGTTTTGTGCTTTATTCGAAATCACAACAAATGGAAGATAAACGAGTACGGCCACACCAAGGTTAAATAATGCAAGTAATAGGGCAGCAATACTACCATTAGTATTGAAGAATGCTGCTAACCCTGTCGGCATTGTCCATGGTGCAATATTCGTCACTGGCGGGATAATCCCTAGATAATAAGCCGCGACCATTATCCCCGCCAATAAAGGCTGAATAAGAATAAATGGAATAAACATTACTGGGTTCATAATAATGGGTAGGCCAAAAATAATCGGCTCATTAATTTGGAAAATACCCGCTGGTAATGCTAATTTCGCTACCTGACGATGGTCGGCACGGCGTGATGCAATAAAGATAGCAATAATTAATCCTAATGTAGCACCGGTTCCGCCTAAGAACACATAGGAATCAAGCATCGGTTTTGCCCACATATGGAAAGACTTACCTGCAGCAATCGCAGCGTCAACTGAGCCATATTCTGCATACAAAGACACGTTTTCCAATGCCCATGGTGTCATTATGCCACTATCTAACGCGGTTAATGCGAGAGAACCGTGAATACCAAAGAACCATAGTAGAGACGTAAAGAAAACATATGCCCAACCAACAACATTCCCCATAGAAGCTAGTGGTGTTGATACTGTATCCATAATAATTTGATGGAAGTTACTACTAATACCGCTTAATGCCCACGACACAATTCCCATAATGGATAAGATAATAAAACCAGGAATAAGTGCAGAGAATGAACGAGATACAGATGGAGGTACGCTATCGGGTAATCTGATCACCCAATCACGGCGAACAATGAAAGTGAACATTTCAGCAACAACTAACCCTAGAATGATCCCTGAAATGATATTTGCCCCACCGAGCCAATTAGCACCAACAGCATAAGCACCATTGACGTCATAAGGTGTTACTGTCATGAAAGATGCAACGGCTAACAAACCCGCTGCTAGAGGATCCACCTTACGCTCTTCCGCAAGTGCCATTGCAATAAAAAAAGGCGCCATTAAGGACATGATCCCCAATGTCCCGTTATAAACATTTCCACCGATGGCTTTAAAGCCATTTAGTGTTTCTATCGTTGATGGTTCTAGTCTAACTCCCAAAGAATAGAAAAAAGATCCTGTATCAAAACTCAGAAAAACATTATTAATTAACACAAACATTGCCCCAACTAGTGTCAGAGGCATAATTCGAATAAAACCATTCTTTATTGCATTAACATGAGGTTGCTTTCCCAATCTAACTGCGAATGGAAGAAGAACCTTTTCAAGCGAAGTGATAAAAAGACTCATAAAATTACCCTCAATTTTTTTGAGTGTGCTCCATTCTTAACTAATTACGTTGTATTAATAGCGTTAATGTCGATGGAGTTATTATGTTGTAGAGGTAGTAAATAGCTTTTTGATACTAACTTGCCGATTGTTGTTTTATGATTGCAACAGCGGCTTTTAGTACACCAAGCCCATCCACTTTTCCGTATAAAAGTGAATCAATAACTTCAACTGGCTTATTAGGTAATAATTTCTGAATATCCGATAACATCCACGCGATTTGCGGGCCCAGCAATATTACATCCGCATCTACACCTTTCTCTGAAGCTAAGCTTTCAGGGAAGGCTTCAATATTGACAGGTACATCATATTTTTCTGCTTGCTGTCTCATTTTGTTAACTAGCAGTGAGGTAGACATACCTGCAGAACAAAATAGATAAATATTTTTCTTATTCATTCCTTATCCTTTAATTCGTTCTATTTTTTATTACCGCTGTGACTTATAAATTTTCTTATAGACTTATCATATAGCTCAACCCTATATACTAAAGAATATAATTATCTCTAGTTGAATTGAGTATACTGCCTTCCCTGCATTTTCGATAATTCAAACTAAGCAGCAATTGTCTCCTATTGACCAACAGCTATGACGACCTTCACATTTATATAAATATTTTGCGTCAATAAAAAAGTTATACTGATGTCAAATAATGATAAGAAATGAATTAAAAGTAGAGAATACGAGGCGTTAGTCGATAATTTAGGAGCTCGAAAGAAAAAGACCCACTTCAACTGAAGTGGGTCTTTTTAAGAAAGGAAAAAGTACGAATTAGTTACAAGAAGCCGATTTATCAAATTTAATTGTACCTGTTGGTACTAATGCAGAGTCGAATTGACCATCTTCCATAGAAGGACGGATGGTATAATAACCTTCAATTTCAGCGTAGACTGGCGTACCACCATCTACACCCGTTTCTCCATACGCTTTTTCTAATTCGATACCAGAAGCTGCATATTGACGACCACTAGCGCACTCTGTAAATACAGCTGCATCTGCCATATAGCGGTATTGCCCCACTTTTTTACTTGGCTTAACTTGGTCTAATGTATAATTCATCTGTGTTTCAATCGGATTACCGTCTAAATCCAGTAAGGTCATTGATTGGCCATCTGCTGATTGGGCAAAATAAGTGCTCTCACCTTTAGGATTAGTTGCACGTAATTTATTATTTTCTATATTCCATTTACCAGTATCATGGAAAGCAGTATCGCCATCTTTCGTTCCTAAGTAGACAAGCTGTTCAACATAACTACCGTCTTGGTTAACTAGCAATGTCGCCTCAATACCAGAGCAATCTGCACAAGGTAAAATGCCTGTATATACTTTATCGACTGGCGCTGCATCAATATTTTTTGTCGCACTCTGACAGCCAGCTAACGTAATGCTTCCAACCGCCATTAAGACTAACATTAGTGATTTTTTCATTATAATTCCCTTAAAACCATGTGTTTTAACTTATTAACCAATATAAACATCATAGCATTTCATCTAATAAAAATATGGCAAACATAAGAAAATTCGGACATTACTGATAAAATACGTTATGCATTGATTTAGTGAATAAGAATTGTCTTTTTCCCAGTGCTGTGATTATAGTTATTAAAGTTACTGTGCTATTATCGTACTAAGCACATTTTTGCTTGGTACAACATGTTCAAGGCGGCAATAACCGCCACTAACACAGTGGTGAGGGAATATGTCTACAGATACTGAATATCAACCTATCAATTGTGATGATTACGAATATCTAGAAATCGCATGCCAACGTCAGCTAAAACTGCAAATAGCACTCAATGACGGCGTGAATATTGAGGGGCAAGCCAATGATTTACTCCTACGAAAAAAAGTTGAGTACCTGATTGTTGAGACACATGAAGGAACCAAGGAGTTAAGATTGGATTGCATAATTTCCTTCAGTCATCCAGAAATCGGCACGATTGTTGTCGACCACTCTCACTAATACTCACTATTTTGAGTCCTTCTATGGCCCCTTATGGTAATCACAGTCATAAGGGGCTTCTCATTGATTCAATACCTTAAATTCACTCTCTTTTTGCCAATCGATAGCAATACCAAGAGACGCTTCATCAACCATTCCTTCAGGGGTAATAAAACACCCCACCGCAGTAATGAGCTGGTCGTTATAATAAATTAGAGGCACTCTTTCTCTCATCCATGGAGCCACTCCTAATTCTTGCCAGATCTTCTTACTGCTTCTGGAACGATGCCGTCCTACAATATTGAGCGTGCCTTGCAGCCCAAAACGAACCGTCACATTTTCATGTGAAAATGGTGGACGTATTTGCCCCTCGCCTTCCATAACGTGTAAAATTCCTAAGGATTCAGGTAACTCAAAAACCTCAGGATAAATCCATTCAAACTGTTGATTAGCTAAGCTATTAATGCGCTTAACAACCCACAATGCATCTTGATAACGGCGAATTTCGAATTGCCCTAAACGGCAAATAGGGTCCGCATCCTGTCGAGCTAACGCCACTTCTTGCCAAATACGTTCCAATTGGTTAAATGGTGGCATTGGTAGCTGATGCAGACCAACCCAGCGGCGAATAAGTGCATTGCGTTTTGCTGATGAACAGGCTTTCAGGCCATCAATAAATAGCCCTCCCCGATAATCCATCATTTCATCAAGGGTATCTTTTAATAACTCATCAAGTAATGTTTCTTGCTCTGCACATAACGCTGCGCTGCGGGCAACTGCACTAGAAAAATGCGGCCAACGCTCAGTCAAAACAGGCATGATATTCAGGCGTAAAAAATTTCTATCGTAACGATCATCTTGGTTACTATCGTCCTCAACCCACGATAATTGCTGCTCTTGCATATAAGCTTCTAGCGCTATACGGGGTGTTGAGAGTAATGGTCTTAGCAGCGATGTTGAACCGCAACATGCTGAAAAGGTTAATTGTTCAGGCATTGAAGACAACCCTGCTGGCCCACTACCACGCTTTAACGCTAACATGAAAGTTTCTGCTTGATCATCAAGGTGTTGAGCCGTAACTAGCACCTCACCTTCTTGTAATTCTTCTCGGTAAGCCTGATAACGTGCATCTCGTGCTGCTGCCTCAATACCTTTTTGGCTTGAATCAACCACTACGTGTCGGCAAATGAAAGGAATGTCCCACTGTAAACATAATTGAGCACAATGCTGCTCCCATTCATTTGCTTTTCTATTCAATCCATGATGAATATGAATAGCGCGAACCTCTAATAAAGGAAGCTGTTGCTTTCGAATAAGATAAAGTGCATGTAATAAAACTGTTGAGTCAATGCCACCACTGAATCCTACTAGAATTTTTCCGATACCGCTTATTTTATTAAAAACTCTATCAACAATGACTTGCGAATGCTGCGCCATTTATTCGCCCTTCTCACAACTTCTGACTTTGGCTCTTTGCGCCAACACACAGAACACCAGAAATAATTACCAGTAATACCCCTATTGCATACGCAATTTCAAAAGCATCATTCAAGATTAACACTAACCAGAGCACCGATAATACGGGAGACAAAAATACCACAGAAGCTATTTTCGCCGAGTGCCCTGTATTCATCGCCTTGAACCATAAAATATAAGACACACCGTTGATTAAAATACCATTAATCAACGTTGGCCAAAAAGCGGCTTTTGAAGGTAATCGCATTTCACTAAACAGCATCAATAAGACAAAAGAAGTCAGCGTTGAAAAAATAAATAACCATACGGTACTAATATAAGGGTCAATCGAATATTGGCGAGAGAAAACTGACATTAGAGCAAAGCAAAATGCACCACTAAAAACCAGTAATAACGCCGTTGGGTTTTCAACATGTAATTGCGTAATTTGCCCTTTGGTAAAAGTAATAATCACCGCAATAAAACCGATTATGATACCAATTATTTGTCTTCCTGCTAATTTGTCTTTTAGCAATACTACTGATAACAAAATAATAACTAATGGCCAACTATATTGAATGACCAATACCGCGATACCATTCTCAATGGAATATCCGTAGTACAGCAACAAATAGAATAAACAGTCAAGAAAGCCAAGAACAAAGACTTTAACTAATATATCTCTTGGCAAAATAAACAGTTTTGTCAGTCGATAGCCTGAAGCAAGAGCAACAATAATCACAGATATCGCAGATATTACGTTCGACCAGAACAGGAATTGAAAGCTGTCCATGCCTTCTTGCCCGAAACGAGAGACAATAGGAATAAAGCTCCATATCAACACGCAAGTAAAAGCATACAGCAAATAATTATATTGTCGCACCCTAGTCCCTATCTATTGTTATTTTCAGCAGATGAATAATTTAAATCAAAACATTCTGTTATCATTAAAAATGACTAGCTTAAAAATAAAAAACGGGAGCTGGCAAAAGCAAACTCCCGTATTTATTAGTGATTAGCAGTTAGTAATTAACAATAACCATAGTCCATCAGGCGCTGATAGCGACGGTTTTTCAATGCTTCAGCATCTAATACTTCTAATTCATCTAAGTCCTCAGTTAGGCGTGCTTTTAGCTGTTCTGCAATTTCATCATAATTACGATGTGCACCGCCTAATGGCTCAGGAATAACATTATCAATTAATTTCAGTTCTTTAAGACGTGGTGCAGTAATTCCCATTGCTTCTGCTGCTAATGGTGCTTTATCCGCACTTTTCCATAGAATAGAAGCACAGCCTTCTGGTGAAATAACAGAATAAGTGCTGTATTGCAGCATATTGACTTTATCACCCACACCGATAGCAAGTGCACCACCAGAGCCACCTTCACCAATAACGGTACAAATGACTGGGACAGATAAACGTGACATTTCACGTAAATTACGTGCGATAGCCTCTGACTGACCACGCTCTTCAGCACCAACTCCGGGATAAGCACCAGGAGTATCAATAAAGGTGATAATAGGTAAGTTAAAACGCTCAGCCAGTTCCATCAGACGCAGTGCCTTACGGTAACCTTCTGGGGCTGGCATACCAAAATTACGACGGATTTTTTCTTTTGTCTCACGCCCTTTCTGATGCCCAATAATCATGACTGGACGACCATCCAAACGCGCCATTCCACCGACAATGGCTTTATCATCAGCATAAGCACGATCCCCTGCTAATTCTTGGAAATCAGTAAAAATGCGAGAAATATAATCCAATGTATATGGACGACGTGGGTGACGAGCGAGTTTAGCTATTTGCCAAGCTCCTAGATCAGAGAAAATTTTACGTGTCAGTTCAACACTTTTTTCACGTAAACGAGCAACCTCTTCATCTAGGTTGACTTCTAAGTTGTTATCTTGACGGCTAACCGCTGTTAGAGAATCAATTTTCGCCTCTAATTCCGCGATTGGCTGTTCAAAATCAAGAAAATCCAGACTCATAATATTCCTATTTTAGTCAAATTCTAATTCTACCTGCTCACTACCCAGCAGAGTTCGAAGATCGTTCAAAAGGGGATCCACTGGCGTCACACGCCAAACAACACCAAATTTAAGCTTGGCTCTGGCATCATCCTTCTGGTAATACAGATGAACCGGGATGGTTCCTGAACGATGAGGTTCAAGAGTACTGCGAAGCCGGTTCAGCAATTGATCGTTAATTTGTTTATCTGACAGTGAAATTGCAAGTCCTCGTGCATACTTTTCCCTTGCTTCACTAATATCCATTAACTCACGCACTGTCATTTTATTACCACCATTGAAATCATCAAAGCTGACCTGACCGGTGGCTATCAGGATATTGTCTTTTTCCAACATATGTTGGTACTTATCGAGTGCATCTGAAAATAACATAATATCCAGACGACCGGAACGATCATCAAGCGTACAAATCCCGATTCTATTTCCACGCTTGGTTGTAATCACTTTAGCTGAAAGTACTAAACCTACCACAGTTGTTACTTGACCACGAGGGGTGGGGTTCACATCTTTTAATCTAAGCCCATTAGTATAGCGCTCTATTTCGCTCAAGTATCGCGTTATTGGATGCCCTGTTAAATATAAACCAAGCGTCTCTCGTTCACCATCCAATACTACTTGCTCTGGCCATTTAGGTACACTTGCATATGAACTTTCAACTTGTTCAGGTGCTTCAGCTAGTACACCAAACATATCGGCTTGGCCTATTGCCTCTGCTTTAGCATGTTGGTCAGCCGCTTTTAACGCATCTTCAAGGGAAGACATCAATGCCGCACGGTGAGGGCCTAATCGGTCAAATGCCCCTGCCATGATAAGCTTTTCCATCACACGACGGTTAATTTTTTTAATATCAACTCGCGCACAAAGGTCAAAAATCTCTTTAAAGATGCCGCCTTGTTGACGAGCTTCAACAATCGCTTCGATCGGGCCTTCGCCGACCCCTTTGATTGCACCGATACCGTAAACTATCTCACCTTCATCATTTACATGGAAGTGATAAAGCCCACTATTGATATCTGGCGGCAATACTTTTAAGCCCATTCGCCAACATTCATCAACTAAACCAACCACTTTTTCCGTGTTATCCATATCCGCGGTCATAACTGCAGCCATAAATTCAGCGGGATAGTGCGCTTTTAACCATAATGTTTGATAAGAAACTAAAGCATAGGCAGCTGAATGCGATTTATTAAACCCATAACCGGCAAATTTCTCTACCAAGTCAAAGATTTTCATTGATAGCTCGCCGTCTACTCCGTTTTTAATTGCACCTTCTTCAAAAACAGAACGCTGCTTCGCCATTTCCTCAGGTTTCTTTTTACCCATCGCACGACGCAGCATATCCGCACCGCCAAGCGTATAGCCAGCTAAAACCTGAGCAATCTGCATAACCTGTTCTTGGTATAAAATAATGCCATACGTCGGCTCTAGAACAGGTTTTAATGATTCATGTTGCCATTGTACATCTGGGTACGATATTTCTTCACGACCATGTTTACGGTCAATAAAGTTATCTACCATGCCTGATTGCAGAGGCCCGGGACGGAACAATGCCACCAGTGCGATCATATCCTCGAAGCAGTCGGGGCGTAATCGCTTAATTAAGTCCTTCATTCCACGGGATTCTAATTGGAATACCGCTGTGGTTTCTGAACGTTGCAGCATATCAAAGCTTTTTTGATCATGTAGCGGAATAGCTGCAATATCAATTGGTTCTAAGTTTTTCTTAGCTCGACGCGCGTTGATCATCTCCAACGCCCAGTTAATGATCGTCAACGTCCGTAAACCAAGGAAGTCAAACTTCACTAACCCCGCATATTCAACATCGTTTTTATCGAATTGTGTGACAGGGTTATTACCTTCCGCATCACAATAAAGCGGCGCAAAGTCAGTAATTTTAGTTGGAGCGATAACCACCCCACCCGCATGTTTACCAGCATTTCGTGTGACACCTTCGAGCTTACGCGCCATATCGATAAGCGCTTTAACCTCTTCATCAGCTTCATAAATTTCAGGTAACTGAGGTTCTGCTTCGAACGCTTTTTCCAGTGTCATACCGGGATCTGGCGGTACTAATTTTGAAATTCTATCAACAAAACCATATGGGTGCCCAAGCACGCGCCCTACGTCCCGGATAACCGCTTTGGCTGCCATCGTACCGAAAGTAATAATCTGTGAAACAGCGTCACGCCCATACATTTGGGCTACGTGATCAATAACTTGGTCGCGTTTTTCCATACAGAAATCGACGTCAAAGTCAGGCATTGATACACGTTCAGGGTTCAAAAAACGCTCAAAAAGCAAGTCAAACTCAAGTGGATCAAGATCTGTAATTTTAAGGGCATAAGCGACTAAAGAGCCCGCACCGGAACCTCGCCCCGGCCCCACAGGTACGCCATTATCTTTTGACCATTGGATAAATTCCATCACGATCAAGAAGTAACCGGGGAACCCCATCTGATTAATCACGTTAAGTTCAATTTCCAGACGCTCATCGTATTCAGGGCGTTTTTCCGCTCGTACTTTTTCGTCTGGGAATAAAAATTCAAGGCGCTCTTCTAACCCTTCTTTTGACCGCATAACCAAAAAGTCTTCGGTTTTCATATCCCCTGTTGGGAATTGCGGTAAGAAGTATTCACCAAGGCGAATTGTGACGTTACAACGCTTAGCAATCTCTACGCTGTTTTCTAACGCTTCAGGGATGTCAGCAAATAGCTCACACATCTCTTCTTCTGAACGTAAATATTGCTGAGGGCTATAATTTTTAGGCCTTTTTGGATCAGCTAATGTAAAACCATCATGGATAGCAACACGTATTTCATGGGCGTCGAAATCACTACTTTCAATAAAGCACACATCATTCGTTGCAACAACAGGCAAGCCTTTTTTGGTCGCTAACTCGACAGCCGCATGCAGATAACTTTCTTCATCTGGCCGCCCGGTTCTGACTAACTCTAAGTAGTAGCTATCTGGAAAATGCGTTTCATAGAATGCAAGGCACTCATCCACTAAGGCTTGATTACCCCTTAATAGAAATTGCCCAACATCCCCTTTACGGCCACCAGAGAGTAAAATCAAACCATCTTTGTGCTTAGCCAGCCATTCACGTTTAATCGTTGGCCCAACCGCGCCATAGCCTTTTTGGTACGCTTCAGAAATGAGTAGGGTAAGATTTTGGTAACCTTCATTATTCCGTGCTAAAACAGTTAAGTGAGATATTTCATCACCTAACAATTCACTTTCTACATAAAAATCAGCACCAATAATGGGTTTGATCCCTGCACCATGTGCTGCACCATAAAACCGGACTAGCCCACAAAGGTTAGTAAAATCGGTGATCGCAAACGCAGGCATGCCCATTGAAGCCACTTTTTTAACCAGTGGCCCCGTTTTGGCTAGCCCATCAATCATGGAATAGTCACTGTGAACACGTAAATGAATAAAACGAGGTGATGCCATCGACCTAATACCTACTTATTGCTGTCTAAAGCTCTTCTCACTGGAGCAAAGCTTTTACGATGGAATTCGGTTGCACCATACTGCGCCAATTTTTCTAAATGATACGCGGTTGGGTAGCCTTTATGCTTCGCAAAGCCATATTCAGGAAAGGTTTTGTCCAATTCGACCATTTCCCTATCCCTAATCACTTTAGCTAAAATGGATGCTGCACTAATTTCTTGTACTAGGCTGTCGCCTTTAATGACTGCTTGTGAAGGCATTGGCAATTTAGGACAGCGGTTGCCATCAATTAAAACATACTCAGGAACAATAGATAAACCCGCAACGGCACGCTGCATCGCTAACATAGTTGCATGTAATATATTTATGTTATCAATTTCTTCTGGCTCTGCGCGACCAATGCACCAACACAGCGCTTTTTGTTGGATTTCATCAAATAATTTCTCACGTTTTTTTTCGGTGAGTTTTTTTGAATCTGCCAGCCCTGTAATTGGGTTATTGGGATCAAGAATCACTGCCGCAGTCACTACAGCTCCAACTAGCGGGCCTCGACCCACTTCATCAACACCAGCGATTAAATTTGCTTTTGGATAGATAAATTCCATTAATTTTTGACCATATCTAATACCGCTTCAGCAGCTTGTTTATCTGCATCACAACGAATGAGCTGATGTAATTGTAAAAAAGTTTGTTTCAGGTTTTCAACCTGTTCGCCACCATCTAGGAGAGGAAGCAACTGCTGTGCGAGTTTATCAGGCTGGCATTCCTCTTGTAGTAATTCTTTCACAATTTCTTTTTCTGCTAACAAATTAGGCAAAGAAACATACGGCGTTTTCACTAACCGTTTTGCTAACCAAAAAGTGAAAGGTTTCATACGATACCCCACCACCATTGGGCATTTTGTTAGCATACACTCAAGTGCTGCTGTTCCTGATGCTAACAAAGTCGCATCTGCTGCAATCATTGCATCACGAGCCTGACCATCTAAAATATGGACTTGCAATTCAGGTGCGGTATTTTCTTTGATCTCATCAAACTGCTGGCGGCGTTTTTCATTCACCAACGGCACCACAATATGTAAATCAGGGATATTGCGTTGTAATATTTTCGCTGTATTGAGAAAATCTGCGCTTAGCATTTCGACTTCTGAATGACGACTTCCTGGCAGTAAAGCCAAACATTTAACATGCTCAGGAATATTCAGCCGATGTCGAGCGGCTTGTTTATCCGGGTGTAATGGAATGGCATCCGCCATTGTATGCCCGATAAAACGGCAAGGAACATTAAAACGGTCGTAAAATGCCTTTTCAAAAGGTAAAAAAGCTAATACTAAATTTGTTGAACGACCAATTTTAAATACCCGCTTCTGGCGCCATGCCCAAACTGATGGGCTAACGTAATGAATGGTTTTGATACCTTTCGATTTTAAGCGCCCCTCTAGGGTAATATTAAAATCAGGGGCATCAATCCCAACAAAAACATCTGGCTGTAGTTCAGTAAAACGCTGGGTTAAATCCTTACGAATGGATAATAGCCGAGGTAAACGACCAAGAACTTCAACAATGCCCATGACAGCAAGCTCTTCCATTTCATACCAAGCTTCACAACCTTCCGCTTGCATTAATGGACCAGCAACACCAACAAAGCGAGCATCTGGTATTTGCTCTTTAAGTGCACGGATAAGCCCAGCACCGAGAATATCACCAGATGTTTCTCCGGCAACAAGGCCAATAGTAAGTGGGCGGCTATTATTCACCGAAATTCGCTCCTTATTAAAGGCCCCGATTCATTAATACTAGATTAACGAATAATACCACGTTTAGACTGCGCTGAATCCTCTAAGAAATCACTAAACACTTTAACCTGTTCATTGGCTTTTGCCGCTTCCGCGATTTCTTCACGCGCTTCTTCTAATGATTTACCTGAACGATATAACACCTTGTATGCATTACGAATAGCATGCAGTGATTCTTTTTCAAAACCACGGCGTTTTAAACCTTCAAGATTTAAACCAAATGGTGTTGCGTGGTTACCCTGCGCAATAACATAAGGTGGCACATCTTGTGCAACACCAGAGCAACCACCGACCATAACATGAGCACCAATTTTACAAAATTGATGAACTGCGGTCATACCACCAATGATGGCATAATCACCAAGTGTTACATGCCCACCTAAAGTGCCGTTATTTGCAATAATACAACGGTTTCCAATGATACAATCATGGGCAATATGCACATTCACCATTAGTAAATTATCGTTGCCCACTTTTGTCAGGCCAACATCTTGAACAGTACCACGGTGAATGGTTACACTTTCACGAATACGGTTTCTATCCCCGATTTCAACTCGTGTTGGTTCACCTTGATATTTAAGATCTTGGTTAATCTCACCAATGGAAGCGAACTGGAAAATCACATTGTCACGGCCTATTTTTGTATGGCCATTAACGACAACGTGAGATTTCAACTCAGTACCTTCGCCAATTTCGACATTCGCGCCAATATAACAAAAAGGGCCAATACGAACATTGGCACCGATGATAGCTCCGTCTTCTACGATAGAGGACGGATGAATATAGGCTGTATTATCAATCATATCAGACCTCACGGCGACGGGCGCACATCATTTCTGCTTCGCAGGCCACTTCTCCATCAACTTTAGCAACACCTTTAAAACGTGCAACTCCGCGACGTTCTTTAATAAATTCTACTTCTAGGACCATTTGGTCTCCTGGTAGAACAGGACGTTTAAAACGCGCATTGTCTATCGCAGCAAAATAGTACAACTCACCAGGCTCTAATTTTCCAACGCTTTTAAACGCAAGGATCCCAGTCGCTTGTGCCATGGCTTCTAAAATTAATACGCCAGGAAAAATGGGTTTGCTTGGAAAGTGCCCTTGGAAAAATGGCTCGTTAAATGACACATTTTTCACTGCACGCAATGATTTGCCTTTTTCAAAATCTAATACACGGTCAACCAAAAGGAATGGGTAACGGTGTGGAAGCAGTTCTAAGATTTCTTCTATATTCAGAGTATGATTATCACTCATCGAAATACTCTTCCTGTCTATTAATACGGTTTAATTAATGAATCGGCCTGCTTTAACCCATAAATTAGGTTAACTGGCAGGCCGGAAAACGTAACTCAGATAACTATTTTAGCCTGAATTACAAAATGATTACTGATTTTTTTGATTTTGGCTATCTAATTCACGCTCAACGTGTTTCAGTCTCTTATTCATCTCATTGATATTTAAGACTAAAGCAGCTGTTTTACGCCAAGCTTTATTAGGCTGTAAAGGAATCCCTGAAGAATATACTCCCGGTTCAGTGATAGGCCTCATGACCATACCCATTCCTGTTACTGTGACCTTATCGCAAATTTCCATATGGCCATTGATGACGCTAGCACCACCAATCATGCAGTAACGGCCGATTTTTAAACTACCAGCCATGATAACCCCGCCAGCAACTGCGGTATTATCACCAATTATGACATTGTGTGCAATTTGGCATTGGTTATCGATAATAACCCCATTCCCAATCACAGTGTTATCTAACGCACCGCGATCAATCGTTGTGCTTGCTCCGATCTCAACACGATCGCCGATGATCACTGTACCTAACTGAGGAATTTTGATCCAATTACCACGATCATTCGCATAACCGAAGCCATCTGAACCAATCACGGTGCCAGATTGAATTAAACAATGTGCACCAATTTCGATATTGTGGTACACGCTGACATTTGCCCATAAACGGGTCCCTGTGCCTATGCGTGTGTTTTTACCCACAAAACAACCTGCGCCAATCACCACATTATCGCCAAGTTCAACACCACTTTCGATAACAGCATTTGCGCCAATTGCGACATTCTTACCGAGTTTTGCATCATCAGCAATTACCGCTGATGCGTGGATATCTTCAGCCGGACTTGGCGTTGTATCCATAATTTGAGCCATGCGTGCATAAGCAAGGTATGGGTTATCCACTACCAGTGCAGCCACTTTACATGCTTCGAGATCTTTTGCTGTGAGAACCACCGCTGCAGCTTGGCATTCGGCCAATTTGTCACTATAACGGCTGTCAGATAGAAAAGTAATCTGTTGATTATTCGCTGAATGCATTGGAGCAATACCGGTGATGGTAATATCACCATCACCGTGTAATTGCGCATTCAACTGCTGAGCAAGGTCAGCCAATCGAATTGAAGACATCTATTATTTAACCTGTTTTTGGACCTGACTTGTAATGTCAACGCTATCTTTTGCGTAAGCAACTGCATTTGCATCGATAACAACATCATAGCCTTCTTTAGCGGCAACAGACTTAATAGAGTCCTGAATACGAGTTAAAATTTTAGTACGCTCTTCACCTTGACGACGACGGTTGTCTTCTTCAAATTTTTGCGCTTTTTCAGCGAATTGATCACGTTTAGTCATGAGTTCAGATTCAAGCTTTTCGCGCTCACTTTGCTTCATAGTTGCACCATCACGGCGCAATTTTTCAACACGAGTTTGCAAATCTTTTTCTAGATTTTGTAACTCAGTCGCACGGCTTTTGAATTCACTTTCAAGCTGTTTAGCAACGGCTTCACGCGCAGGCATATTTTGGAAAATTTCACCAACATTGACGATAGCGATTTTCTCAGCATAAGCACCCGCAGACATTGCTAAAGCAATACTCACACCCGCTGCACACAACAATTTTTTCACACTAAACTCCTTAACCCATACGTATGGCTGGAAATTTTGGTTGCTCCCATAAAATTATGGGAGCCATCATGAGTAGAAACTGGAATAGATTACCACGTTCTACCAATATTAAATTGGAACTGTTCTGATTTATCCCCTTCGTAGTCCTTAATCGGCTGCGCATAAGAGAAGACCAGTGGTCCAAGTGGAGACATCCATTGTAAAGCAACACCCGCAGAAGCACGGACGTTAGTTGCCTTACCATAGTCAGGCATACCCTTACGCCAATCAGAATTGATACTGTTCCAATTAGTGTCCCATACTGTACCCGCATCAACGAACAGAGACGTACGAACTGAGTTCGAATACTTCTCGTCAATAAATGGAGTCGGAGTGATTAACTCAAATGATGCCGCGTACATCGCATTACCACCGACTGCATCACTTGATGGGCTTCCTGGCTCAGGGCCATCCACACCATTAATTTTCTTCAAGTAAACCGCTTTTGGACCGATATTATTCGAACGGAAACCACGAATGGTGCTTGAACCACCCGCATAGAAGTTTTCGTAGAATGGCATTTGCTTACTGCCAATACCATCACCATAACCTGCTTGTGCACGTCCAAGAACTACCCAAGTTTGGTCTTCATCCAGTGGGTAATACTGTGCAGTATCAAAGCGCAGTTTATAGTATTCGTTATCAGAGCCAGGTATTGTTACTTTACCCGATACGTTCGTTTTATTACCCGATGTTGGGAAGAAACCACGGTTTAACGAGTTATAAGTCCAACCTAAGTTAAGCGTAAAGTCATCCGCATCAAAACTTTCTTTATTACGCCCATTTTCTGTAACTGGTGGATTTTTACCCATAGAGTCAAGGTAATCCCACATGGCAGCTTGAGCACGCATGTCTGAAAGTCGGTTATGAACATAACCCGCACCGACGCGGAAAGAGTTATTTTCATTGAACGGGAAGCTTAAGAAACTGTCTAGACCATACGTTTTATTGTTATAGCCTGATAGATCCGCATCTTTCGCACTAAAGTCGTTATAGAAAATACGACCGCCTAAGCTCACACCATTCACGGTGAAATACGGGTCAGTAAATGAGAATTCAACGTTAGTTGAGTAGTCATTTTTACTTGCGTTAATACCAACCGCATTACCTGTACCTAACCAGTTATCTTGTGTAACCCCAACTTGGAAGCTCACACCACTTTCAGTACCAAAACCAATACCGAAGTTCATTGAACCTGTATTACGCTCTTTAACCTTGTAGATAACATCTACTTGGTCAGGACTGCCCGGTACACGTTGAGTCTCAACATCAACAGTTTCGAAATAACCTGTACGATTCAGACGTTCTTTACCTAATTCAACAAGGTCATTTCCAAGCCATGCCCCTTCCATTTGGCGCATTTCACGGCGCAAAACGGTGTCTTTACTGGTGTCATTCCCTTGGAAACGAATTTCACGCACATAGAAACGGTTACCTGCATCAATATTTAAATGCAATTTAACTGTTTTATCTGCATCGTTGATTTCAGGCTGTGTCATTACTCGAGGATATGCATAACCATAGCGGCCAAACATATCTTTGATTTTGTTTTCCATGCTTGTCACTTGAGCACCGTTATATAACTCTCCCGGTGTGATAGTGATAAGTTCTTGGATTTCAGTTAAGTGTTCAGCAGCATTACCATTAACTTCGACACCCGATATTTTGTATTGGTCGCCTTCAGTGATATTAATCGTAATATAAATGCCTTTTTTGTCTGGAGTCAGACTGACTTGCGTGGAGTCAATGTTAAAACGTGCATAACCGCGATCTAGATAAAAACTGCGCAGAGTTTCTAAGTCACCTGCCAGTTTTTGCTTCTGATATTTTTGGTCAGCAGCAAGGTTCCACCAAGGCACATCATCACGCAATTGCAGCTTATTAACTAATTCTGCTGTAGTGTAATTTTTATTACCTACAATATTAATTTGCTGAATTTGAGCTGAAACACCTTCAGAGAAAACAAATTTTAAATCCACACGGTTACGTGGTAAAGGTGTCACAACAGCTTTTACTGTTGCATTATATTTACCAACGCTATAGTAAAAGTCTTCTAAACCTTTTTCGATATTCGCAATTGTCGTGCGGTCAAGTGCCTCACCAACGCGGATATTTGAAGCTTCCAAGTTCTGCTTGAGCATATCATCTTTAACAGACTTATTGCCTGTAAAAGTGATACTGGCAATCGTTGGCCGCTCTTTAACTTGAACGATCAGCGTGTTTCCATCACGCAGGACCCTAACATCTTCGAAGTTACCGGTTGAAAATAGGGAACGGATCGAACGGCTGATATCATCGTTATCAACTGAATCGCCAACCCTAACTGGCATGTTCAATAATGCTGCACCAACGGCGACGCGTTGTAGACCTTCGAAACGAATGTCTTTAACTACGAATCCGTCTGAACCGTATGCAGTGGCGCTGCCGAAAAGCAGCGACGCTATGAGCAACTTTTTCATCGCCATCGTTGTTATGCGTATTCCTTACTGGTCCCCAGCTTATAAAAATTAGAAGCGAGAGAAATCATTAAAAAGTGCAAGTCCCATTAACAGAATCAATGCCATTGCACCTATCCGAAAACTAAAGTCTTGTACTCGCTCAGACACTGGACTTCCTTTAATTTTTTCAATTAATAAGAAGAGCAAGTGCCCCCCATCTAAAACAGGCAATGGAAACAGATTGATGATACCTAAATTGACGCTAATAAGCGCAATAAACATCAAATAATATACCAAGCCTGACTCGGCGGATACCCCCGCACCTTTAGCGATAGATATCGGACCGCTCAAGTTATTGAGTTTGACATCCCCAACAACCAGTTTACCCATCATATTGACCGTCAACTTCATTAACTGCCACGTCTTATCACTGGCTTGGTAAAACGCAGAGAATGGCCCATATTGCTGCACCATTTTATATTCATCTGCTAACGGTAACACTGAAAGTTCTACGCCTGCAAACCCAATTTTCTCTCCGCGTTGTCCATCTTGGCTATCAGGAGTCAACGTGAGTGAAACTAATTGTTGCGACCGTTGTACTTCTAGTTTTAACGGTACACCTGGGTTATTACGAATAATTCGTGTTACTGGGTTCCAAAGGCCTAATACCTCCCCGTTAACACTGACTATTCTGTCACCTTTCTGTAAACCTGCTCGTTCGCCAGCTAACCCCTCAGTGACTTTTTGAATGACAGGGTCAATTTTTGCAGAAACAGGCATTATCCCTACCGACAAAATTGGATCTTGTTTCTCAGGATCAAACTGCCAAGTCGTTAAATCAACCGTTTTTGTCATCGGTTCATTATAACCACTCGGTAATACTTGTGCAGTCAGTTCGCGGTCACCTATTTTGCCGACCAATGCTAAACGAACTGAATTCCAATCAGGAGTTTCGATGCCATCAATAGATTTTAGTTCCATTTTTGGTTCAAAATTTGCAATTGCCGCAATAGAACCTGGTTTTACATCTTCAATGACAGGTTTCACAGAAGGAACGCCAATCATAAAGACAATCCAATAGACAACAATTGCCAATAAAAAGTTCGCAATAGGCCCCGCACTAATAATGGCAGCTCGTTGACCTACTGTTTTATTATTAAACGCTTGATGACGACGCTCAGGAGCAACCTCTCCAACACGTTCATCAAGCATTTTGACATAACCCCCTAACGGGATCATGGCTAACACGAACTCAGTGCCATGTTTATCGACTTTACGCCATAACGTCTTCCCGAAACCAATAGAAAAACGTTCTACATAAACACCACAACGGCGAGCGACCCAATAATGACCATATTCATGTACTGTAATCAGCACACCAATCGCAATAATAAACGCAGCTAAACTCCAAATAAATCCCATGTATCTTCCTAAAGACCAAAACCGTTAAAAATTAACAAATTTAGCCCAGCAAAAACAGGGATTGCTGCCGTCAGGCTATCAATACGATCTAAAATACCGCCATGCCCTGGAATTAAGTGGCTACTATCTTTAATACCTGATTGACGCTTAAACATACTTTCAGTCAAATCACCAAATACTGATACTACAACAACAATAATTGAAGTCACTAGTAAATAATCAGGCATCACAGGGATTGGTGCAAAGGCGCTAAATAACCATGAGATAATCCCTGCCGTTATCAGCCCACCGACTAAGCCTTCCCATGTTTTACCGGGAGATACCTTAGGTGCCATTTTGTTGCGTCCGATAGTACGACCAAATGCATAGGCACCTGAGTCAGCCCCCCAAACCAGCAACATAACATACAGTAACCACCAAGCACCGAAGAATGTATCACTTTGATAACCCACGGTTCTTAAAACCATCATTCCACAATAAAACGGGATAATCGTTAACACGCCAAATAACAACCGGATAATGGCTGATTTACCCCAAGAAGCCGATGCAGGGTAGGTAACTACTAAAATAATCGCTATTACCCACCAAATAAGACCTGCCCACAGGCCATACAAAACCATAGGCTCAGAGGAGAACAGGTTTATATCGGAAATAGAAAATTGCATTGCAAGTAATATTGCTGCAAAAACAACCGCCAACCCGACACGTTTAGCTTGTGAATGCCAGCCGACAAATTGTGCCCATTCCCAAGCGCCTAAAGCACAAACCGCAATTACGACAAGCCCAAAATTTGCTGGGGAAAGTAAAAACAGAGCTGCTATAACAATCGGTATTAAGACTATCGCAGTAAGTAAACGATATTTCAGCACATCTATCCCCTATTCCTTGCCCAGTTCATCATCTGATTCAGCTCCACCATAACGGCGCTCACGCTTACTAAAAGCATCAACTGCACTCTGAAACACCATTTCATCAAAATCTGGCCACAAAACGTTGGTGAAATAAAATTCCGCATAAGCGACTTGCCATAATAGGAAGTTGCTAATGCGATGCTCCCCACCGGTTCTAATGACTAAATCGACATTTTCTTGATCATGCATACAAATATGGTCATTAATATTTTCTTCATTGATGTCATCAATAGAAAGCTCACCACTTTGTACCTTTGCAAATACTTGTTTTACACTGTTACTGATGTCCCAGCGACCACCATAGTTCGCGGCTATATTCAGTTTTAGCCCAGTGTTGTTTTGCGTTAATGCTTCTGCCTTATCAATTCTTTTTCTGAGGCGTTCACTAAAACGACTAATATCACCAATGACTTTTAGTTTTACATTGTTTTTATGCAGGTTCTTAACTTCATTATCAAGAGCAAAAACAAATAGTTCCATTAGAGAACTCACTTCTTTCTCTGGTCGTCTCCAGTTTTCACTGCTAAATGCATACAATGTGAGCGAACTAATTTTATTTTTCACCGCAAAACGCACCGAATTACGGACAGATTCAACACCTGCCTTATGACCTGTAATTCTGAGTTTCCCTCTTTGCTTAGCCCATCGACCATTACCATCCATAATGATAGCAACATGCTTAGGCATCATTGAATCAGAGAGATTTTCACCACTAGAGTTCATTAAATATTAATCCTTGTGAGTACCACTTTGAGTATACAGACCAATAATAACTACTATTATTGAATTTGCTGATAAGACACATCCTTAATTCTCAAAGTAGTGCTATGTTATTTTTCTTTTTTTAAACACGTCACATATTAAAGAGTTATTATGGCTATCAGCAACTAAATAAAACACATACCAGCATTAAATTGTCTGAGCGATTATTTTTTCTGCATTTTTACGTGCTCGCTCGTCGATTTCTAAGACCTCTTCAATTGAAACAGGTTCAGAAAAAACTTGGCTATCTAATACACTGTGGTTAATTTTTGCTATATCCGTAAAGCGTATTTTACCTTCAAGAAAGGCCGCAACAGTCACTTCATTTGCGCCATTAAGTGCGGTTGTAGCAGCTTGCCCTTGGTGGCAGGCATCAATTGCGAGCTTCAAGCAAGGATAGCGTTGGTAGTCAGGCTGAACAAACGTTAATGATGAAAGCGTTGCAAAATCAAGAGGTTTCGCACCAGATATAATACGTTGAGGATAAGCCATACTATATGAAATCGGAGTGCGCATATCAGGCGTACCCAGTTGTGCTATCACGCTACCATCTTTATACCGAACCATAGAATGAATAACTGATTGAGGATGGATAATCACTTCCATCTGCTCAGCACTCGCATTAAAAAAGTAGCAAGCCTCAATATATTCTAGACCCTTATTCATCATTGTCGCTGAATCAACTGATATTTTTCGTCCCATTGACCAATTTGGATGGTTACATGCTTCATCAGGTGTCACGTTATCAAAATGCGATAATGGTGTATCCCTAAATGGCCCGCCAGAGCCGGTCAAAACAATACTTGAAATACCCGAAGCTGATAAATCAGCAAAGCCTAAATTGCGTTGAATAATTTCCGGTAAACTTTGGAAAATAGCATTATGCTCGCTATCAATAGGAAATACGGTTGCATTGTGCTTACAAATCTCATTAAAGAATAAACGGCCACTGGTAATTAAAGACTCTTTATTCGCTAATAATATTCTTTTACCTTTACGTATTGCAGCCAAGGTAGGAAGTAAACCGGCAACTCCGGTAATTGCTGACATAACTTGGTCGGCATCATCAAGGCCCGCGAGGTCAATAGCCGCTTGTTTTCCTGACAAAACCTCAGTCTTGCAGTTATTCTCAATCAAAATAGTTTTTAAGGCTTTTGCTGATAATTCATCCGCCATTGAGACATATTTCGGATTAAACTCAAGGCACTGTTTCGCCATTTCAGTGAAATTTTTTCCTGCCACTAAAGCAACAATTTGAAATTTTTCGGGATTTTGGCGAACAACAGAAAGTGTATTTGTACCAATTGAGCCTGTAGAACCTAGGATTGTCAGACGTTTCATAGTGATTGAGTACTCTGTATTAATTCAATACTGAGATTATATCAGCTTAGAGGTTAGAAAGGATTTTTTAATAAACTTGAAAAATAATAAAGCCACGCTAACGCACACTTTTACCGTCTGCATTGGTGGCTTTATTATTATGATGGATTAAAATTCCATCAGCTCTGCTTCTTTTTGCGCTAATGCTTCATCAACTTTCTTGATGTAGCTATCAGTCAGTTTTTGGATATCATCTTGTGAACGACGCTCGTCATCTTCACTGATTTCTTTATCTTTCAGTAACGCTTTGACTTTGTCGTTAGCGTCACGGCGAACGTTACGAACTGCGATACGGCCTTGCTCTGCCTCACCACGAACCACTTTAATTAAGTCTTTACGACGTTCTTCCGTTAATGGAGGAAGTGGAACACGGATAACAGTACCCGCTGATGATGGGTTCAGGCCCAAATCTGATGCCATGATTGCTTTTTCAATCGCTGGTGACATGCTACGGTCAAAAACAGAAATCGCTAATGTCCGTGAATCTTCAACAGTAACGTTAGCTAATTGACGCAGAGGTGTTGCTGAACCGTAATATTCAACAGAGATACCGTCTAACAGGCTTGGAGATGCACGGCCTGTACGAACTTTACTAATTTGGTTTTTGAATGCTTCAAGGCTCTTTTCCATACGGTCTTGAGCATCTTTTTGGATTTCGTTAATCACGTTTTCAACCCTTAAGAACTGGTTATTAAAGGCCGCATACGACCTCGCTTAAATTGTCTGAATTTATATTAGATAATACATTTAAACTCAGGTCATGTCTCTGAGTATTAATTGTGAGAAATCAGAGTTCCTTCATTTTCGCCCATAACTACGCGTCGTAGAGCGCCCGGCTTATTCATATTGAATACGCGAATCGGTAAATTATGGTCACGTGCTAATGTGAATGCCGCTAAGTCCATCACTTTAAGTTCACGTTCCAACACTTCTTGGTAGCTCAGATTTTCATAAAGAACCGCATCTGGGTCTTTAGCTGGGTCAGCTGAGTATACACCATCAACTTTTGTGGCTTTTAACACGACATCCGCTTCAATTTCAATACCACGAAGGCACGCAGCGGAGTCTGTCGTAAAGAATGGATTTCCTGTTCCTGCCGAAAAAATAACAACGCGGCCGTGACGTAACAAGCTAATGGCCTCTGCCCAGCTATAGTTATCACAGACACCGTTAAGTGGGATCGCAGACATCAGTCTTGCATTCACATAGGCGCGATGTAATGCATCACGCATCGCGAGTCCGTTCATCACCGTTGCTAGCATCCCCATGTGGTCTCCGACAACACGGTTCATGCCAGCTTGTGCCAAACCAGCACCACGAAACAGGTTACCACCGCCAATAACCACACCGACCTGTATACCCAGTTCTATGAGTTCTTTAATTTCCTGAGCCATACGATCTAAAACGCTAGCATCGATACCAAAACCTTCTGCGCCTTGTAAGGCTTCGCCACTTAATTTAAGCAGAATACGCTGATAAACGGGTTTTGCATTGGTTGCCATGGTGTTCTGTCCTAACAGATATTTATTGGGGTAACACACGTAGAATCACACGGCCCTACGTACCTAAAATTTTTAATTAGTTTAAATATAATTTTTTATACACAAATTCTAGCGTATGCCGATGACGCTAACATCGCGGGGGAATATACGTATATAAAACAGAGCCGCCAATTGGCGGCCCTTAGTTGATTACTTGCTCATCGCAGCAACTTCTGCTGCAAAGTCAGTTTCAACTTTCTCGATACCTTCACCTACTTCGAAACGAAGGAAACCAGAAACAGTAGCACCTTTCTCTTTCAGTAAGTCACCAACAGATTTGCTTGGATCCATTACGAAAGGCTGGCCAGTCAGAGAGATTTCGCCAGTGAATTTGTTCATGCGACCGATAACCATTTTTTCAGCGATTTCGCGTGGTTTACCAGATTGCATTGCGATGTCTAACTGAATTTGATGCTCGTGAGCAACAACATCAGCAGGAACATCATCTGGAGTCACATATTCAGGTTTGCTTGCAGCGATATGCATAGCGATGTGTTTCAGTAATTCTTCGTCAGCGCCTTCAGCCGCAACTAAAACACCAATACGAGCACCGTGCAGGTAGCTACCTACTTGCGCGCCTTCCAGAATAGCAACACGACGAATATTGATGTTTTCACCAATTTTCGCAACTAATGTTGTACGAGCTTCTTCGAATTTTGCTTTCAGTGCATCGATGTCAGCATTTTTGTCAGCGACAACAGAAGCTAAAACTTCTTTACCGAATGCTAAGAAACCTGCATCTTTAGCAACGAAGTCAGTTTCGCAGTTCAGCTCAACCAGAGCACCTGTTTTACCACCGTTGAAAACTTCAGTCAGGATAACACCTTCAGCTGCAACGCGACCTGCTTTTTTAGCCGCTTTTGCTTGACCTGATTTACGCATGTTATCAATCGCTAATTCGATGTCGCCATTAGCTTCAACAAGTGCTTTTTTACATTCCATCATACCTGCGCCAGTACGTTCGCGCAGTTCTTTTACCAATGCAGCGGTAATTCCAGACATGTGATTTATTCCTCGATATTCCCCGTGGGAGTCTTCCCCACGTGGATAGTTCTGATTCATATATAGAAGGGGCCTAAATCAGGCCCCTTCTAACATATAGCAGTACCTGTATAGCAATACCTAAATAAGGGTTTGGGCCTTATTATTCAGCTTCTACTAAGCTTTCTTCTGCTTGAACAGCTAGATCTTGTGAACGACCTTCACGAACGGTGCTTGCTACAGCGCCCAGATACAGTTTGATTGCACGGATTGCATCATCGTTACCAGGGATAACGAAGTCGATACCGTCTGGATCAGAGTTAGTATCAACGATAGCAAATACTGGGATACCCAGGTTGTTTGCTTCTTTGATAGCAATGTGTTCGTGGTCTGCATCGATAACGAACAGAGCGTCAGGTAAACCGCCCATATCTTTGATACCGCCTAAGCTGTTTTCTAACTTACCAAGTTCACGAGTACGCATCAGCGCTTCTTTCTTAGTCAGTTTGTCAAAAGTACCGTCTTGTGATTGAATTTCTAAATCTTTCAGACGTTTGATTGACTGACGAACGGTTTTCCAGTTAGTCAACATTCCGCCTAACCAACGGTGGTTAACGAAATATTGGTCACAGCTGTTAGCAGCTTCTTGAACGGCTTCGCTTGCAGCACGTTTAGTACCGACAAACAGAATTTTGCCTTTACGAGAAGCAATTTTAGTCAATTCAGCCAGAGCTTCGTTGAACATTGGAACAGTTTTTTCCAGGTTGATGATATGAACTTTGTTACGCGCACCGAAAATGAAAGGTTTCATTTTTGGGTTCCAGTAACGAGTCTGGTGACCAAAGTGTACGCCTGCTTGTAACATATCGCGCATGGAAACAGTTGCCATTTAATACCTCTGTATTTAAGTAATTGGGGTTATGCCTCCACAAATCCCATGCTACCGACTCCAAAGCTGCGTTAAAAAACGCATAAGAGCACCCCGGTGCACGTGTCGATTTGTGTGTGTTATTACACAATTGAGTTTTAAGTTTCGCACATCCAATATTTTTATCAGCGACTTCATCTTGATGCCATAAAATGTCATTTCGATGATGGTGATAAGAAATAATATGGATTGCCGGCGCGCTTTATACCATAAAACCAACCTAGAAGCCAACTTTTGTTGTTTTTTTCGCTCACAAAAGTGCCTAAAAGTGGATTTGGTTTAAAGCCATTGACCTGAGCAATATTTAACCATTGCTCAGGTCAATTATAGACGCTATTTGACAAGATAAAAAAGCCTTATTTTTGCAATGTCTTCTAGATGGCCTTCATTACTACTTTGCATTTTGTGCTGTTAAAAGCTCAAAATGAACAAGCTCTGCTCCTTTCCTTATCTACTATAAAGCAACTTCGACTTTCGAATCCATTCGATAGCTAGTTGGCAGAAAATGCGGTGGCTGTTACCATATGTCTCATCGATGTAAAATGGGCTCCCTATTTTTACCCCTCTTTTTTAACATGCCATTAATCAATGTTGGCATGAATGGACTACACTCATGGCTATTATTATCAAAACTGAAGAAGATATTCAGAAAATGCGCGTTGCTGGCCGCTTAGCCGCAGAAGTATTAGAAATGATTGCTCCGCACGTTGTGCCGGGAGTTAGTACGGGTGAATTAGATCGCCTATGTCATCAACATATTGTTGACGTACAGCAAGCTATCCCTGCGTGCCTAAATTATCACGGTTTTCCTAAATCAGTTTGCATTTCCGTCAATGATGTCATCTGCCACGGCATTCCTAGTGATGATAAAATTTTGAAAGATGGCGATATTGTCAATATTGATGTCACCGTCATTAAAGATGGTTTCCATGGCGATACCTCCAAAATGTTTATCGTTGGTAAACCAACGATTCAAGGTGAACGCCTTTGCCAAGTCACACTAGACAGTTTGTATTTAGCAATTCGCATGGTTAAACCGGGTATTCGCTTACGTACTTTGGGTAAAGCCATTCAAGAATTTGTCGAAAAACAAGATTTCTCCGTTGTGCGTGAATATTGCGGCCACGGCATTGGCCAAGGTTTCCATGAAGAACCACAAGTTCTACACTATGACGCTGACGACAGTGGCGTGATCCTGCAAAAAGGGATGACTTTTACCATTGAGCCTATGGTCAATACAGGCGATCATCGTATTCGCACCATGAAAGATGGTTGGACAGTTAAAACCAAAGACCGCGGTTGGTCTGCCCAATATGAACACACGTTAGTTGTGACAGATAACGGCTGTGAAATCCTCACACTGCGTAAAGAAGAAGAACCGTTTATCTCAGCAGTATTAGTTAACGAATAATCTTCTCTTTAGAGCCTTCCTAACCGAAGGCTCTTCCTCTGTTCATTTTTATCAAAAAACCGTAAGCTGGTAGCTACCCCCCTATTGCTATCAATACGGAAAGATAAAGATGACTGTAAATTCAGCTTCCTACCTATCCCCTAATCAATTTAGTACTCATGACCTTGAACTTAATTCATTAAGACAACATGTCGATAATTTTGATCAGTGGCTCGAAGAGGCTTTTAACCAAGGTAAAGATGTTGTCGACCTCATTCACTTACGTAGTGACTACCTTGATGCCTTATTAACACGATTATGGCAATCCTTTCAATTTGATAAGCAACCAGATATGTCACTAATCGCGGTTGGGGGTTATGGACGCCACGAATTGCATCCACTTTCTGACATTGATATTTTAGTGTTAAGTAAAACCCCTCTTCCAGAGTACATCGCTAGCAAAATTGGGCAATTTATTACTCTATTGTGGGATCTACGGTTTGATATCGGCCACAGTGTTCGTTCGCTCGCTGAATGCATTGAAGCCGGAAATGCAGACCTAACCACTGCAACTAATCTCATTGAATCACGGTTAATCTGTGGTGATGTCACCCTATTTTTACAATTACAAAAAACCATTTTTAGCGATGATTTTTGGCCTTCCGCGGTCTTTTTTGCTGCAAAAATTGAAGAACAACAAGAGCGCCATCAACGCTACCATAGCACCAGCTATAATTTAGAACCTGATATTAAAAGTAGCCCTGGGGGATTGCGAGATATCCATACCTTACTGTGGGTCGGCAGGCGCCATTTTGGCGCAACCACCGTCGATGAAATGGTGGGCTTTGGCTTTCTCACCGAAGAAGAGCGCCAAGAACTCAAAGAGTGCTTAATGTTTTTATGGAAAATTCGTTTTGCACTCCATTTGGTGGTGAAACGTCATGATAATCGTCTACTATTTGACCGCCAATTTAGCGTGGCTCGGTTACTGGGTTATGAGGGCGAAAAGAACCAACCCGTTGAACGAATGATGAAGGATTTCTATCGTGTCACTCGCCGGGTGAGGGAACTCAATCAAATGCTATTACAATTATTTGATGAAGCCATTTTAACACTCAACCCTAACGAAAAACCGCGCCCTATTGATTCGCTATTCCAATTACGCGGGTCATTGATTGATGTTATTGATGAAGAGTTATTTATTAAGCAACCAGCTGCTATTTTAAAAATGTTTTATCAAATGGCTCGCTATCCAAATATTACAGGGATCTATTCCACCACATTGCGTCAGCTTCGTTACGCGCGCCGTAACCTTTCAGTGCCATTATGTGAAATCCCTGAAGCCCGAAAACTGTTTATCAAAATTCTACGCCACCCCAGAGCAATCAAAGGTGCTTTTGTTCCCATGCACCTTCATAGTGTATTAAGCGCTTACACACCGCTATGGAGCAATATCGTCGGGCAAATGCAGTTCGACCTATTCCATGCATATACCGTTGATGAACATACTATTCGTGTGCTGCAAAAAATTGATAGCTTTACCTTAGAAGAAAACCGACGAGATCACCCTCTTTGTGTCAGTGTTTATCCTAAATTATTGCAACCTGAACTTTTACGATTAGCGGCGATTTTCCACGATATCGCTAAAGGTCGCTCAGGAGATCACTCCGATCTCGGCTCTGACTTTGTTTATGATTTTGCCTTACTACATGATTTTTCTACCAAAGAAGCTGAATTGGCGTCATGGTTGGTGAAAAATCACTTATTGATGTCAGTAACCGCTCAACGACGTGATATTCAAGACCCTGATGTCATTAAACAATTTGCAGGGGAAGTTAAAACCGTTTCACGGCTTAACTACTTGATGTGCCTAACTGTCGCGGACATTTGCGCGACAAATAGCACTCTGTGGAATAGTTGGAAACAGAGTTTAATTCGTGAACTATTTTTATCTACAGAACATCAATTAAATCAAGGCATGCAAAGTACCCCTGACTTACGTGAACGTATTCGTCACCATCGTTATCAGGCTTTATCATTACTACGTCAATCGTCAATTGATGAAGAGAAACTACAAGGGTTATGGTCTCGCTGCCATGCAGATTATTTTTTACGTCACACACCATCCCAGTTAGCATGGCATGCTAAGCACCTGCTGGCCCATGATTTGAGCCAGCCTTTAGTGTTAATCAGCACGCAGCCTAAACATGGCGGAACAGAAATTTTTATTTGGTGCCATGATAAACCTCATTTATTTGCCGCTGTCGCCAGCGAATTAGATCGACGAAATTTAAGCATTCACAGCGCTCAAATTTTTACCAATAAAGATAATATGGCCATGGATACCTTCGTTGTACTGGAACCTAACGGTAGCCCTCTATCTAAAGACAGATACGATCATATCCGAAAAATGTTGTTATTAGCCGTTCAGCAACCCGAAATTTCACTGCCTAAGCCTCGTACTCTACCGTCAAAATTACGTCACTTTACCGTACCAACAAAAGTCAACTTTCTACATTCCACTAACGAACGTCGCTCTTATATGGAGCTGTTCGCTTTGGATCAACCAGGTTTATTAGCTCGCATTGGCCATATTTTTGCTCAAATGGAAATTTCTCTGTATGGCGCACGCATCACCACAATTGGCGAAAAAGTGGAAGATTTTTTTGTGTTAGCAGATAAAGATCACAAAGCGTTAACTAAAAATATGCAACAAGAGTTATCAGAAAGGTTGACAGAAACCCTAAAATCGAAGGATAAAATATAGCGTCCATCACATTTTCATGATGAACGTTCACTTTCATGTCATTCAAGAGGAAAATACAATCAATGCAGCATTTACAAGCGATCATTGAACAAGCGTTCGAAGAGCGAGCTAGTATCACACCAAATACCGTATCAAGTTCGGTGAAACAAGCCGTGCTAGATACCATTGCATTACTCGACAGCGGCAAATTGCGTGTAGCTGAAAAAATTGCCGGTGTGTGGGTTACCCATCAATGGCTGAAAAAAGCGGTTTTATTATCCTTTCGCATTCAAGATAACCAAGTCATTGACGGTGCAGAAAGCCGTTATTTCGATAAAGTGCCGATGAAATTTGCGGATTATGACCAAGCTCGCTTCGAGAAAGAAGGCTTCCGAGTTGTTCCTCCAGCGGCTGTACGCAAAGGAGCTTATATCGCTAAAAATAGCGTATTAATGCCGTCATATGTCAACATTGGTGCTTACGTTGATGAAGGCACAATGGTGGATACATGGGCAACCGTGGGCTCATGTGCGCAGATTGGTAAAAACGTACATTTATCTGGTGGCGTGGGTATTGGCGGTGTCTTAGAGCCACTACAAGCCAACCCAACGATTATTGAAGACAACTGCTTTATTGGTGCTCGTTCTGAAGTGGTCGAAGGGGTGATTGTTGAAGAAGGCTCCGTTATTTCAATGGGAGTTTATCTGGGACAAAGTACCAAAATCTATGACCGTGAAACAGGTGAAATTCATTACGGCCGAGTCCCGGCTGGCTCCGTAGTTGTTTCGGGTAATTTACCATCAAAAGATGGCCGCTATAGCCTGTATTGCGCGGTCATTGTTAAAAAAGTCGATGAGAAAACTCGCGGAAAAGTAGGCATTAATGAATTATTAAGAACGATTGATGAGTAATTAACCACCTAGAATCTCATACCAAACCTGTTACTGGTTTTTATAATAAGTTTTTGTCATGAGCCATTGTAATTAGGTTAAAAACCGAAGCTATCCCGAATCGCATACACTCGTATGCAACTCGGGTGGCCATATCAGCGTTACCTTTTAATATTAGCGCATTAATTGCAAAGAGAAGTTTGTCAATTTCTAGAAATCGCGCATAATATGTCCGTAGCTTTTGCCGTTTACCTCTAATAAAACTGTATTATTTTATTTTTCATTATAATGATGCTGTTTGCGTAATAACATCATTCAATCTATCACCCAGATGGGTAAAATAGATAATTTATTAACGAGAAATAGACCGATATTGTTACGGCCTGCTCACACTATCACTTTGTTCACCGACTCTGTCTCTACAGTAAAGCGAGCTAACATGTACGATAATTTGAAAAGTTTAGGCATCAGTAACCCTCAAGACATCGACCGCTACACCTTACGCCAAGAAGCGAATAATGACATTTTAAAAATTTATTTTCGCAAAGATAAAGGTGAGTTTTTCGCTAAAAGCGTAAAATTCAAATATCCACGCCAGCGTAAAACCATTGCGGATGGTAATAATAATTTCAAAGAAATTAATGAAATTAACACTAACCTGCGTTATGCCATCGAAGAATTAGACCAAATTTGCCAAACAGATCAAACTGACATTGATTTAAAACACAAAATTCTTGATGATTTACGCCATCTTGAACATGTGGTTTCAAATAAGATCGCGGAAATTGAAGCGGATCTAGAAAAATTGACCCGTAAATAATTTACAGGCGAAATGATTGATTTACTGTACCGTAGTACTGCCAATATTTATCATTAATACTGGTAATACTACGGTGCAGACGTTTAAAGTAACTCAGCCCATGCTTCAACCCAAGGCTTAGCAAACTCCTCGGGAACATCGACTTCAATCGCATCAATAAATAAAATATCACCAATACGGGTTGCCGATTGCTCAGCTAACAGCTCATCAAAACGGATACCGGCGCCACAAAAACTTTCATAACTGCTATCGCCTAAAGCAATTAGGCCATAACGCAAATCCGGTTGATAACCGACAACATCTTTGATTTCGCTATATAACGAGGCGATTGTATCAGGCAAATCCCCTTGCCCTGTCGACGAAGTAACAATAAGTGCAATTTCATTGCCTGAATTATAAAGTTGCCAATCATTCAAGGTGGGCTCATCAAAAACAACCACTTCATGCCCTTGCTGCTCTAAAATTTCTTGTGCCGTTTCCGCAACAGCTAAAGAGTTCCCATAGACAGTTCCAACAAAAATGCCTATTTTTGACATAACATTCCCTCTATTTCATAGTTAACTTGATGAGTTAATGACGTTTATCCCTAATTTTGCAACTTTATCTGACCATCCAAATTGCTCAATTAATGACAACCATTGTGTATCCCACGTGGCAACTAACGATATATTTTCTTTTGTTATTGGGTGATTTAAATTTAATAAGCTGGCATGTAACATCAAGCGAGACACTGAAAAATGTGTATTCACCCCTCTATTCTGCCGTAAGTCCCCATGCTTGCTATCACCAATAATAGGGTGACGAAGGTGAGACATATGCCTTCTCAATTGATGTTTACGACCAGTTTCAGGTTTTAACTCAACTAAACTAAATCTTGATGTTTCATATCGCCCAATCGCAATGGCACATTCAACTGTTGCTATCGGTTTACAGTGGGTAACGCATTCCTGTAAAACAGGTTCACGTGAAGCATGTTTATCTGCAATTTTATCTAACTCTTCTAATAGCGGATAATCGATGGTTTGCTCTTCGGTTAAATAACCACGAACAACAGCGTGATACACTTTTTCTAACTGATGGTTTTCAAATTGAGCCGATAACAACCTTGCAACCTCACTCGATAATGCAAAAATTAATATACCTGAGGTAGGCCTGTCGAGACGATGAATGGGATAAACATACTGGCCAATTTGGTCACGTAATGTTTGCATCACAAATACGGTTTCTTTACTGTCCAACCAGCTGCGGTGCACTAACATACCCGCAGGCTTATTCACCGCCACCATATATTCGTCGTGATAAATAATTTCCAACATCAATAAATTACCCGCTGACCTTCGTTGAGAAAAAGCCATCTAATTCACGCAAATAATTAATAATTAGCGTATATTGTTCTTCTTCATCATGCTTATAAGCTTCTTCAAAATAAGGCGCGACGGCAAAATTAGTTGGCAGTACTGCCCCTTGTTCAATTAACATTTGAAGACGAGGTATCAAAATCCACTGCAGCCACTCTATAGCCTCCATGGTGTCAATACAAAAAGGCTCTACACTGTTAAAGGCTTCCGGTAAAGGCGGTTGTTCATTCCAAAGAGATTTTAATTTCATTTCCTCTTCTAAGTGGCGAAGTTTCTCAATGATACGTTGTTCAATATTCATACTTAAACTCATTTAGTAATGGCAGTGACAAATATACGGTATTTTCTATCACAATTCTGTCGGTTAAATGGGGTTAAACGTTAGCAAATACAAGTTTATTTATTTTGCTTATTTATAGTTATTACCCCAACTATTAAGTTAACAACCCGTTTAATAAGATTCGTTTATATTTTGTTGCAGATAACACATGTATGATTAAATGTTTTATTAATTTAGTATTTACATAATAATTAACAACAAAATGGTTTATCTATGGGACGACTAAAACAGTGGCGCAAGGAAAATAAAACTTGGAAAGTTTTAAAATCCAAGTATGTTGAATTTAAAAGAAAAGTACGCATTTCAAAGCTACCTTCGTCACAATATCAGCATTATCAAGCTATGTGCCAAAACTACCACAGTGCCCAGCTTTCTTCAGTTATTGAAGGTGTTCCTCGCTTTATTGAACGCCCCATAAATAAGTACCTGCATAAAGCATGGAGTGGAAAGCAAAAGCTATTAACCGCCAGCTACACTCTCAACTTAATTGAAAACACATTTAAACCTGAAGCTATTGAAGCGATGTTTTCTGCAAAACGGGAAGGGCTTCTCGTGGCAAACATTGAATTAAAATCAGGCGAGTTCGCTCAATTAACTTTGATTTACTCTCAATATCCTCGGGAAGGCGATCTCACTCTACATTTGAGAAATGAAACGGGTGACGATATTTACTTAATGAGCTTTTCCTTTGGCCCTGAAGGACAACTATACGTATGCTCTTTGCAAGGCCCTTCCACTGAACAAAGTGTCGACCAAGTTAGGTTGATAACAAAGCAGATGCATGGAATGAGACCAAAAAACTTATTAATGTCAGCAATTTATGCCGTAGCAAGCTTCTTTCAGGTAAAATCAATATTAGGAATTTCAAACCAGTGCCATATCAAGAGCCAGCATTTGAAATCAAGTTACGATACGTTTTGGCAAGAATGTAGTGCAACGAAAACACCTGATGGTTGGTTCCAATTACCCATTCAAGAGCCTGTACGAGATATTGAGTCAGTGAAAAGCCAGCGTCGTGCTGAGTTTCGCCGCCGAGAAGCACTACGCGATGCCATGACTCAAGATATTATCACCTCGTTAACCAAGAATTCAATTAGCTTAACGAATTGATTTTCTTCAATAAATTACCTTTAACACTTTAACATCATTCAGCTACAAATGATTCATAACTAAAAAAGCCAGTCAACCTAAGCTGACTGGCTCATATTTTAAAATTTACGCATCCTGCAAAATGACTTCCCGTCATTCAACATCCTGTTGATTAAAACAAATTCATAGATTCATCATCTAATCGCGTTCCATCGCCTTGTTTTAAACAATTTTTACACCTCACATAAAGGTATAAAAAGCTAAACGAGTTTACCCTGTCCAGCGAGATAAGAATGCATTAAATCTATTAATGAAACAACCTAGCAAAATAAACAATAAAGCAGTAAAAACATTCGCAAAACGCCAACTAGGTAGTAACGCCATGAAATTAAAAGTTAAATAATTATCATTACAATATAAAGATCATTTTTTAAGAAATTACTTAGTTTAATTGTAGGTATTTACTTACACAAACCCACTTAAAAACACTTACCCCTGAGGTTCAACAACAACCACTAGTTCATCAAGAAAACTTGTTAAATTCGAAGAAAGTACACGCCGGTCCTGACTACCAAATTTTTCTAATATAATTTCCCCCGTGAGATTACACATTGATATCATTTCAATCTCAGATTCTAAAGTCGCGATGAAGAGCGTGGGGGATAGTTTTAAACGCTTTTGAGTGACTAAATGACCAATTAAATTCTCTTGCAAACGGATGAAATCATCTTCATTCCATACCTGCACTAAGCTCAGCGTAATGTCACGAAATGTGGCTTTCATATCGCCAGCAAACTGTGTCGTATAAAAAGTATGGATATCACTTTGTAAATTAATCTCTAATGCTGTCGCGACTTTATCCAAGTTAGCATTCTTTATTGGAAATGGTTGAGGCTCCCAGTAAACCCAATTTTCACCTGTGCGGACAATACAGGGAGATGGAATACCATATAAGTCTGCTGATGCAGGAGGTAGTCCCGTTTGTTGATGCCATTGTGAAACATATTTCTGAGTAAAATTTTGTAGTGCGACAGAATGTGATGTATTCATAATTATGTATTTTTTGTAGTCAATTTAAAGAGAAAGGCGTCAATGTTGCCGATAAATGGTATTATGACAGAAGTTCGCAGACGAAGAAAATATCCCAATTTTTACCTGTTAGCCTCATTTTCAGTTTATGAAGTATAAGGACTCCTATGTCACACTATCAGAATAATCCCGCACTTAATAATTTAACTCTTGGGAAAAAAACGGCTTATCATGACCAGTATGATGCCACATTATTACAAGCCGTTCCTCGTAGCTTAAATCGTGATCCTTTAGCAATTCACGCTAAGTCGCTTCCATTTCACGGTGCTGACATTTGGACAATGTACGAGCTTTCATGGCTAAATCAGCGTGGTGTTCCCCAAGTCGCGATAGGCTCGATTAGTGTTGATGCAAATAGCGAAAATTTAATTGAGTCTAAAAGTTTTAAGCTTTATCTAAACAGTTTTAACCAAACGCGTTTTGAAACTTGGGAAAATGTGCGAAGCGCTTTGCAAAATGATTTAAGCCGCTGTGCTAATGGACAAGTAAGCGTTACACTTCATAAATTAGAGCACTTTTCTCATCAGCCTATCCAGCCATTACTTGGCGCATGTATTGATGAGCAAGAAATTGATATTGATAATTATGAGTTTAATCGTGACTATTTGGCGAATTGTACCCAACAACAGGCTGTCGACGAAACGTTAGTGAGCCATTTATTAAAATCAAACTGTTTAATTACCAATCAACCTGACTGGGGCTCTGTACAGATCCACTATCGTGGACCAAAAATTGATCGCGAAGCCTTATTACGTTACTTGGTTTCATTTCGCCATCATAATGAGTTTCACGAACAATGCGTTGAACGCATTTTCACTGATATTATGCAATTATGTAAACCTGAAAAATTAAGTGTTTACGCACGCTATACTCGTCGTGGAGGGCTTGATATAAACCCATGGCGTAGTAATGAAGAATTTACGCCTGAATTAGGTCGTTTATCACGGCAATAAATATATATAGTTGAAAAGTAAATGTAATTAATACATTTGCAGTACAATTCACATATCAAGAACCCATGGGGTAAAGGAGTACTACTTGATTACTCATATCAGTCCATTAGGATCTATGGATCTACTCTCTCAACTTGAAGTTGATATGCTAAAACGCACGGCCAGTAGCGATTTGTACCAATTATTTAGGAATTGCTCTTTAGCCGTTTTGCATTCAGGCAGCTTAACTGATAGCAGTAAAGAACTATTAGAAAAAAGTAAAGATTTTGATATCAATGTATTACGTCGCGAACGTGGTGTTAAGCTTGAACTTATCGAGCCCCCAGAGAAAGCCTTTGTTGATGGTAAAATCATCCGCACCTTACAAGCAAACCTGTTTGCCGTATTACGTGACATTTTATTCGTTCATGCGCAGATTACACATGCCAAAGAACAATTTAATCTAGACCTCGAAAACGGCACGCATATCACCAATATGATTTTCTCTATCTTGCGTAATGCTCGTGCCCTACACATTGATGAAGACCCAAGTATGATTGTTTGCTGGGGAGGCCACTCAATTAATGAAATTGAATACCAATATGGCCGTAAGGTTGGTAACGAGCTTGGCTTGCGTGAACTCAATATCTGTACTGGTTGTGGCCCGGGAGCGATGGAAGCACCAATGAAAGGTGCCGCTGTTGGCCATGCACAACAACAATACAAAAATAGCCGTTTTATTGGCTTAACTGAACCTTCAATTATCGCAGCTGAGCCGCCAAATCCATTAGTGAACGAACTCATCATTATGCCTGATATCGAAAAACGTTTAGAAGCATTCGTTCGATTAGGTCATGGGATTATTATCTTCCCTGGTGGTGTTGGTACCGCTGAAGAGTTGCTTTATTTACTTGGTATCTTGATGGACCCGGCCAACAGTGAACAAGTTCTACCGCTGATTTTAACGGGTCCAAAAGAAAGTGCAGAATACTTTGAAGTTTTAGATGATTTTATTCGCCACACTTTAGGTGATGAAGCCAGTAAGCATTACCAAATTATTATTGATGATGCTCAGGAAGTCGCTCGTGTAATGAAACGTAGCATGCCACAAGTTAAAGAAAATCGTCGTAGCACCGGTGACGCCTATAGCTTTAACTGGTCAATTAAAATTGCTCACGATTTACAGCATCCATTCGAACCAACGCATGAAAATATGGCATCACTAAACCTCCATCCAGGAGAAGCACCTGAAAAGCTAGCTTCAGATTTACGCCGCGCTTTCTCCGGTATTGTGGCTGGTAACGTGAAAGAATTTGGAATGAAAGCCATCGAAGAGCATGGACCATTCAAAATTCACGGCGATAGTGAGCTAATGAAGCGTATGGATGTGCTATTACAAGGCTTCGTTGAACAACATCGTATGAAATTACCTGGCGGCACTGCATACGAACCTTGCTATGAAATCGTGAAATAAATAAATGATGGCGTATTTATGATCCATTTATTAATTATTGATGCATTAAACTTAATACGCCGTATCCACGCGGTACAAGGAAGCCCGTGTGGAGAAACTTGTTTATCTGCAATATCACAGTTGATCGCCCATACTAATGCCACACACATTGTTGCGGTGTTCGATGAAGAAGGGCGCCATCAAAGCTGGCGCCATGAAAAACTGCCCGATTACAAAGCAGGTCGGCAACCTATGCCTGAAGATTTGCATACTGAACTCCCCGTATTGGTAGCCTTATTTAAAGAGAAAGGGATTCACTGCTGGCAGTCTGAAGGAGATGAAGCCGATGATTTAGCCGCTACCTTAGCAACACGTATTGCAGGTTCGGGGCACACTGTTACCATCGTATCCACAGATAAAGGTTACTGCCAACTACTAGCCCCTAACTTAAGAATTCGCGATTATTTTCAAAAGCGCTGGCTTGATATCCCTTTCATCGAAAAGGAATTTGGCGTTTCTCCTGAGCAGCTCCCTGATTATTGGGGACTTGCCGGGATCAGTAGCAGTAAAGTTCCTGGTGTTGCGGGCATTGGCCCCAAAAGTGCGACAATACTCTTGCAGCAATACCACTCAATTGAAAATATATTTGCCAATTTAGATAACATTGAAGAGAAATGGCAAAAAAAGTTAATCAATCAGCAGGAGATTGCATTGATTTGCCGAGATATTGCGACTTTAAGAACCGATATTGTGCTCCAAGGAAATTTAAATCAGCTGCGTTTTACTACCAATTAGTAGAAACACAAAGGCCACTTCATTAGTGGCCTTTTTATTGACTGAATTTATGAATTAATAATACTCACGTGCCATCGGATTCGCCGACCATACCCTCATCACATGTACAGTCACTTCTTCTCGGTCATGATAAAGCTGCTTCGCTTGAATCAACACATTAACACCTTGTTCTTTAAGCTGTATTTTCATCTTTTCTAAGATATGTGAAACTTCTTCATAGCGCTTTTTCATCGGCAATTTTAAGTTAAAAATGGCCTCTCGGCACCAACCTTGAGCAAGCCAATCCGTCATTAACGCAGCAACTTTAGCTGGTTTTTCGACCATATCACAAACTAACCAAGTGATGTTGTGGGAAGTAGGCTTAAATTTAAAACCATCTTCACGGTGATGCTTAACTTGCCCTGTATCCATAAGGCTTTCAGCCATTGGGCCGTTATCTACAGCATCAACCATCATACTGCGTTTTACCAATTGATAAGTCCATCCCCCTGGACATGCTCCAAGATCTACAGCTTTCATTCCACTTGCTAGACGCTCCTCCCATTCTTCATAAGGAATAAAGACATGGAAAGCTTCCTCAAGTTTTAAGGTTGAACGGCTCGGGGCATCTGATGGGAATTTTAACCTTGGGATCCCCATATAGAAATTCGAACTGTTATTAGTATATGAATACCCGGTATAGCAGCAACCTGGGGCAATAAAGAATACATGAATAACTGGCCGCTTAAAATTTTCAAGTGGTAATAAGATTTTTTCTTTACGTAATGCATTACGCAAAGGTACCGTAAACTTGCGGCAAAACTTCAGTAATTCTTTCGATTCATTGGTATCAGCAACTTCGACACGAAGGTCTCCTGCTCGTACAACTTGCTGGCTCAATGCATTTACAATCGGAGTAATACGGTCTTCAGGCGGCAAATCCTTGAGTAAATCCCCTATTACAATCATTTGGCGAGCAAAAATTAATTCTCGAAAAGGTAACGTTCGTGCAAGCGTATCCGCATCTTCTGCTTGGTAGCACTCAAAAATAACATAACCACTATTTTCTTTTACGCGGGCAAAACCATAAATTTCTTTTTGCCCAGCTTTATCTGTAATCTCTGCTGCACATTCTTTTTCAAAGCCTGGACGGCAATATAGTGCAATTTTATTACTCATTGCGTGACGCCGATTTCCTTAGACGCATAGCGCCAATAACCACTAACAGCCAACCAATTAGGAAACATACACCACCTATTGGCGTAAAATAAGAAAAGTATTTTACCTGCAATAGTGCCATACAATAAAGGCTACCGCTAAAAAGAAGTATCCCAACAGAGAAAAACACACCTGACCAGTAGAACCACAGAATAATTTTACGTAATAGAATTGCCCCGAGCACCATCAATGCAACAGTATGCAACATTTGATAACGTAGCCCGATTTCAATCCAGTCCATTTGGTGGACACTCATAATTGACGATAACGCATGTGAACCAATAGCCCCAAAAGCAACGGTAAAGAAGCCACTAATTCCAGCGAAAATTAACATCAAACGACTATTCACAGTAACACCTTTTATTTAAATACTTGATTACTGAATAAGCGCCACATCTTGGTCACCCGTAATAAAGCCTAATTTCTCTTGTTCACTTGCCGCCTGCCCAAGAATCCATTGGCGAAATGCAGCTATTTTGCCTAAATCAGCCTGATTTTCTTGGCAAACTAAGTAGAATGCATTTTTACTCACTAATACCTCACTAAAGGGACAAACTAAGCGCCCTGCATCAATTTCATTTTTAGCCATCACATTATTCGTTAGTGCAATCCCTTGACCATGGACTGCGGCTTGAATAACCATAGCGCTATGACTAAAAATAGGACCTTGCTGTACATTAACTACATTTTGTAACTCTAGTTGCTTAACATATGCTTGCCAGTCTCTTCGTGAAGAATCGTGAAGCAACGTATGTTTTGCTAAATCCTCAGGATTTTTTAGTTGGCGATCCCCAGTTAATAAAGATGGTGAACATACTGGCATTAAATATTCAGCATAAAGCCTGTCTGTTCTTAGCCCAGGCCAATTACCTTTGCCGTAGAAAATAGCGACATCAACGTCATCTGCCAATTTATCTTCTTCTCTATCTACAGCTTGGATCCGCACATCAATTCCGGGATAGGCTTGATTAAAACCAGAAAGCCTTGGTACCAGCCACTGAATCGCAAAACTTGGGGATAAACTCACCGTTAATGCCCCTTTTGCACTTCTAGCTTGTAATTTACGTGTTGCCTCGTTTAAAGAAGAAAAAATCTCTTTAATATCAAGATAATAACTTTGACCTTCTTCTGTCAATAGCAATGAACGATTGCGTCGACGAAACAATTTCAACCCAAGGAAATCCTCCAAACTTTTCATTTGGTGGCTAACGGCCGCTTGAGTTACAAATAATTCTTCTGCTGCCTTAGTAAAACTTAAATGACGAGCTGCAGCATCAAAGACTCTCAGTGCATTTAGGGGCGGTAATCTTTTAGACATAATCACTTCTACTTGGCATCTTGTTATGCATTAGTTTTTTTCATCCGAAGCATTATAATTTGTCCCTTGAGGATACGCTAGTAAATACCTATAGTATGCACACTTCCTAAGCCGGAACGAAAAGTTACAGAGTTTAGTTACTTTGAAACTTTTGGCTTTGTGGTTGTGATGTTGTGTTTGCAAGTTGTCTGGTTAAACCAGACCTTTGTAGCTTTAGCTACTGTTTTTCACTTCCTGTACATTTACCCTGTCTGTCCATAGTGATTTTATATAGTGCACCGCCAACGCGCGGTGCTTTTTTTTACTCTTTTTTAATGTTTTAATGGTATTTACTTAAACAATTTAACTTAACAAATACAGATATCTATAGATAATTACTAGTGTACCGAAAAAACTATCAGTAAGATATTTAAGATAAATCTTGAAAATTATTTACTAAGTGCTAAAAAAAATAACTTTATAAGTTAAAGGCATTGCATTGTAATGCAAAACACTGAATCATCTTGAAACCACATCGAGAATAATGCTAACAATTAATACCAAACGTAACAAAATATTTCAATAATTAGATTAAAAAATGATGCGTTTAAATTAATCAGAAATAACCATAAATGTACTAATAAATGTACAATCCATTAATACAACGCTCAGTAATATCAAATCACATTGAAATTTTGACTAAAAAGAAAATACTCATGGATCATTTCAGCGCCGCCACATTTCGTCTCGCTTTTCCAGCGATAGACTCGTCAACACTATTTTTTGATAGTGCAGCCACAGCATTAAAGCCCATTGCCATGATCAATGCATCAAATGACTATTATCGCTTGTCAGGCAGTTCGGTATATCGCGGGCAATCACCTGAATCATTAAAATTAACCCGTGACTATGAACTAGGTCGAATTCGTGCGGCGAAATATATTCATGCTTCAAATGAAAAAAATATTATTTGGACTCGTGGAACAACAGAGTCAATTAATTTAATTACACAAGGTTATTTTCGCTCAAGATTACAGCCTAACGATGAAATTATTGTCAGCGAAATAGAACATCATTCAAACTTATTACCTTGGATTATGCTTTCACAGCAAACTGGCGCCAAAATTATAAAATGGCCGGTTGAAAAAAACCTGACGTTGAACCTTGATGTTCTCAAATCTAAATTATCGGAAAAAACGAAAGTCATCGCTATCACACAAATGTCTAATGTAACTGGCTATCAGCCAGATATACAGATGGTGACTCAACTCGCTCACCAAGTAGGGGCGCTAGTCGTTGTTGATGGAGCACAAGGTGTCGTTCATCGCCCTATAAATGTCAGTGAACTGAATATCGATTTCTATGTATTTTCAGCACATAAGTTATATGGACCGACTGGGCTTGGGGTTTGCTACGCCAAAACAGAACTTTTAGAGCAAATGACTCCTTGGCATGGTGGAGGCAAAATGTTGACTCACGTCACATTTGATAATTTCACTCTTGCCCCTATTCCCCAACGATTCGAAGCAGGAACACCGAATATTGCCGGGGTCATTGCCTTTTCGGCTACTCTAGAGTGGCTGGAAGAAATAAACTTAACACTAGCAGAAACATATACTTGCTCATTAATCGAATATGCAGCTAAAAAACTGTCGGCGCTACCCGGCTTTATTAGCTATAGTGTACCTCATTCTCCTTTGCTATCATTTAACTTCAAAGATGTTCACCATAGTGATCTGGGAGCCCTCTTGACCGAGCAAAATATTGCATTACGCTATGGTCAACATTGCACCCAACCATTAATGGATGCATTAAATATAAGTGGCTGCTTGCGCATCTCAATGATGCCTTACAATAACCAGCAAGATGTCGATAAATTTATCGATGCCGTCACTGTTTCACTTTCTATACTCAATGAATAAATCAATAAAGGAAGCCTAATGACTTCGACTAACCATGAACTTGCTCCGCACCCATTCGGTACAGAGATTAAAATTCAAGAAATAGTTGAACAGTTTTCCACACATAAAGCATGGGAAGATAAATATCGTTTATTAATTCAATTCGCGAGAAAGTTGCCAGCATTGTCTGATGATGAAAAGCTGCAAACTCAAGAAGTTAAAGGCTGTGAAAACCGTGTTTGGATTGGCGCACTACTGAATGATGATAAAACATTTCATTTTTATGGGGATAGTGAAGGCCGAGTAGTGAAAGGATTATTTGCCATTTTGTTAGCTGCAGTTGAGCAAAAAACAGCGAAAGAGATTATGGAGATTGATTTTAATCACTTACTAACTCAAACCGGCTTACCTGGGCAGCTCAGTGAATCGCGCCAAAATGGTGTTCAGTCACTCATTACTGCAATTCAAAATATTGCTAATGAAATGACGCCTGCATAATTCATTGGATGAGGCTATCTATCGCAATAGCCTCATTCTCTTTACTGCTTTTCCATTTCCCGTTGTGATTTTGCTATCATCTTTTTAAGTGCATGTGAAACAGCAATAAACCCAAAGCTAGCCGTAACCATAGTAACCGCGCCAAAGCCTGAAGCACAGTCCATTCGCTTTGAACCATCCGCAGTACTTTTTGCCGCACACACAGTGCCGTCGCTTTGTGGATAAACAAGCTGTTCGGTAGAAAAAACACAATCAATCCCAAGCTTTCCTTTTCCATTTTTAACAACGTTAAAATCGGACTTTAAGCGTTCTCGCAACTTAGCCGCTAACGGGTCTTGAACTGTTTTAGCCAAGTCCACTACTTGAATTTTTGTTGGGTCGATTTGCCCACCAGCACCACCTGTGGTGATAACGGGTATTTTAAAGCGCCTACAATACGCTAACAGGGCAGCTTTAGGCCTTACACTATCAATCGCATCAATAACATAATCAAACCCCGCATCAAGGTAATGAGCGACATTATCAACCGTAATAAAATCATCAATAACATTCACTACACATTCGGGGTTAATTTCTAAAATACGATTTTTCATCACATCAACTTTTGGCTGCCCAACGGTCGATTTGATGGCATGCAATTGCCGATTAGTATTAGTCACACAGATATCATCCATATCAATCAATGTGATATGCCCAATACCTGAACGAGCAAGAGCCTCAGCGGCCCACACACCTACCCCACCAATACCAATGACACAAACGTGGGAACGTGCAAAAAGATGAAGAGCATGTTGCCCATATAAACGCCCGATCCCAGCAAAACGCTGCATCCAAGCATCAGAAAGCTTAGCTTGCATAATAACGAACAACCTCAGTTAAACCTGTAACTACAGTGAACCAAATAGCGGCTGGCTTTTTTTCAGCACCCAAACTCGCCCGTAATGGTTATAAAAACCGGCCATTTTTCCAGCTTCATGGCCTATACCGTGGTAAATATCAAAATGATGCCCTTTAATCGCCCCACCGACATCCAAGGCTATCATCATACGCATTTCATACTGCCCCGTAAATTTCCCGTTATTATCTAATACAGGGATTTCTGCGAGCAAGGCTGTACCCGGTGGAATAAGGGTTTTATCTGATGCAACAGATGCTTTAGCGATTAAAGGAACCGCGCTAGCCCCTCTGACAGGAACAAATGATTGCGGTTTAAAAAATACAAATGACGGGTTTTCTTCTAAAAGCTGGCGAACCTCTTGCTCGCTATGCTGATTAGTCCAATCATGAATAGCTTGTAATGACATTTGGCTCAGAGGAACCTCACCACGATCTACCAGTACTTTTCCAATACTTTTGTATGCGTGACCATTTTTACCTGCATAACCAAAGAAATTCAGTGGGCTACCATCCCCAAAATCAACATAGCCACTTCCTTGAACTTCCATCATAAAATTTTCAACTGGCGAATTGCTATAAGCTAAAATTAAATTGTCACTCAGGGCGCCGTTATAAATCGCTGCTCGACTAGGTAAACGAGTTTTTCCTTTTGGTGGCATGCCGTACAACGGATAACGAAATTCCCCTTGAGCCATACGGCGAGCCTCAATCACAGGTGTGTAATACCCTGTAAATTGTACGTTTCCATAATTATCAGAGCCTTCCATTTGAAAAGCGGTTAAATTGAAATTCGCCAATTGAGCCGGATTTCCTCCCGCCATCAACCAATTCTCTATAGCATGGTAGGTGTCGTTATTATTTTTAAACAACCGCGGTGATGCATTTTTAATTTCATTAACTTGTTGATTAAAATCTGGCGCATTTATAGGTCGCCCATTTACATTCACCTGATTTACTTTCTGTAAATCCTGAACTAAGCGACCATCTTTATATTGTTGGCCTTTATCCGTTGGATGGGTTTGGCATCCAGCCAATAAAGAAAGAAATACGCTGGTTACTAACCATTTTTTTACTGTATGTTTATTGACGATTTTTGTTAGCCCTATATTCATGCTCTACCACCCAGATAAATCCAACAATCCAATATGAAGCGCACAATAGCAAACCCAATTAGGGAATGAAACGTGTAAATATATTTAGAGGGGTTATTTTCCTTTCCCTACTCATCAAAGTGTAAAAAATAGCCAGACAGAACATATTTTGTTCTGTAAATGCTAAATTTTGTAAAAAAAACACGAAAAAACTTGCATCAGATCTCATCCCGAGTATAGTGCCCGCATCGGACGCGGGGTGGAGCAGCATGGTAGCTCGTCGGGCTCATAACCCGAAGGTCGTTGGTTCAAATCCAGCCCCCGCAACCAATTACTGATTAAATCAGTAAAGTAACAAAAAATCTGCAGTATAAAGTCGTAAAAATTCAGTCGCGGGATGGAGCAGCTTGGTAGCTCGTCGGGCTCATAACCCGAAGGTCGTTGGTTCAAATCCAGCCCCCGCAACCAATTCTTTTGAATATCCTTTCTGATTCAATTCTCTTTGTAGTACCACTATAAAATCATCTATTTTTAGCTATCAATAAAAATAAAAAAGGCGACTCACACGTGTGCTCATCACCTTTTTCTTGTCTTAAATTAATTAGTTACGAATTGCCAATGTCCCACCATTACGGAAGTAGGCTTTTACCCCTTCAAAAATGGATTCTGCCATTTGTTGTTGGAATTTAGCTGTTTTTAATTTCCGTTCTTCTTCTAAATTACTAATAAAAGCCGTTTCGACTAGAATCGATGGGATCTCAGGTGCTTTCAGTACCGCGAATCCAGCTTGGTCAACTCTATTTTTATGCAGTTTATTAACCTTCCCCATCCGCTTTAACACTTCATCACCAAATTTCAAACTGTCATTAATCGTTGCGGTTTGCACGAGATCAAACATCGTATGGTCGAGATATACATCACCGCTTTTACTCACACCACCCACTAAGTCTGCTTCGTTTTGTGTTTGTGCAAGATATCGAGCCGTATTACTAGTGGCGCCTTTCGTCGATAGTGCGAAAACAGAAGAACCACGTGCTGAACGGTTAGTAAATGCATCTGCATGAATTGAAACGAATAAATCTGCCTGCATTTTACGCGCTTTCGCTACTCGGACTTTTAACGGAATAAAGACATCTTCATTGCGTGTCATATAGGAGCGCATTTTAGGGTCTTTATCTATCAACGCTTTTAAGCGACGGGCAATCTGTAAAACTACATCTTTTTCACGCGTTTTATATTTACCTATCGCACCAGGGTCTTCGCCACCATGTCCTGGGTCAATCATAATAATAATTGGACGATCCGTTCCCGCTTTTCCAGGCTTCTTCGCTTGAGCAGGCATACTTTCTTCAAGATCACCTTTATTGTAATCCTCAAGTAATGCCAATAGTGGGTCATCATTGGTATCAACGCCTTTGCCTGGATAAAAATCCAAAACCAAGCGGTGTTTAAATTCCGCGACAGGCGCCATCGAAAAAAATTGAGGACTGACTTTATTTTTAACCTCAAACACCAACCGAACCGTTTTTGGATCAAATTGCCCAACTCTAACTAGTTTTAGATAGGGGTCACGTGTTTGAATTTGAGTTCCCATATCTTTCAACACATTATTTAACTGCACCCCTTCAAGGTCGACCACAATACGTTCAGGGTTATTAAGCACAAACTGACGGTATTTCAATGGCGTGCTAGATTCCAATGTAACTCGAGTATAGCTCGATGCTGGCCAAATACGTACAGCCACCACGCTGCTACTCGCAGAAAAACCGAATGGGCTAATGCTCAGTAACATAACTGCAGCTGCGCCTTGAATAAAACGACGTTTAGATGGGTTGTGATCTTGGTGACTCATCAATAATTCCGAACCTAGAACTGAGAAATAAAGTGATTTTAGGATAATTGCTAATAATTAGACTTGAAACACGCACTCTAACTAATCATTTGCACTCTGTCATTAAGAATATATCAAAGCATCTATAGAGTTACAGTAATGAGTATAACTTAATCATACTAAGAGAAAATATTTGTGAGTGACTTTCTGTGTCAATTTTATGCAATTTAGATTTCGTAGAGTATATCTAGTTAAGTTTAGAGATATGTAAATGTAAAAAATAAAAATGTTACTTTTTTTATCCTATCTTTTACTTGATATTTTTCACCAAAAAGAATAAAAATACATTATTAACGAATAAAAATTCAATTAAGAGGGTTGGTATGAAAGAGCGCAGCACCGAGTTGGTTGATGAGTTTCGCCATTCGGTCCCTTATATAAACGCCCACCGCGGCAAAACATTTATTATTATGCTTGGTGGTGAAGCGATTGCGCATGAAAATTTTCCCAGTATTGTCAACGATATAGGGTTATTACATAGTTTAGGCATCCGAATTATTGTCGTTTATGGTGCAAGACCTCAAATCGAAGATATCTTAGCTGAGCATCAATATGAGGCGGTTTATCATAAACATACTCGCGTAACCGATGCGAATACACTTGAATATGTAAAACAAGCTTCTGGAGCTTTACAATTAGATATTACGGCTCGGTTATCTATGAGCTTAGGAAATACCCCGCTTCAAGGTGCGCATATTAATGTGGTTAGTGGCAATTTCGTTATTGCTCAACCTCTCGGGGTCGATGATGGCATTGATTATTGCCACAGCGGAAGGATCCGTCGCATTAATGAAGAAGCTATTAATAATCAGTTAGATAACGGTTCTATAGTGTTAATTGGGCCAGTTGCCGTCTCAGTCACAGGGGAAAGTTTTAACTTGACCTCTGAAGAAATTGCTACCCAATTGGCAGTAAAAATGAAAGCAGAAAAGCTGATTGGCTTTTGCTCCTCTCAAGGTGTTGCAGATAAAGACGGTAATATTTTGTCTGAATTATTCCCAAATGAAGCAGAAAACCGCATTCAAGAGCTGGAATCTGAAGGTGATTTCTATTCCGGAACCGTGCGTTTCCTACGCGGAGCAGCAAAAGCTTGCCGTCGAGGAGTCCGCCGTAGCCACCTATTGAGCTATCAAGAAAATGGTTCTTTAATTCAAGAGTTGTTCTCACGTGATGGTATTGGTACACAAATCGTGATGGAAAGTGCGGAACAAATTCGCCGTGCAAACATTAATGATATTGGTGGAATATTAGAGCTTATTCGCCCATTAGAGCAGCAAGGGATTTTAGTTAGACGTTCACGTGAACAGTTAGAAATGGAAATTGATAAATTTACCATTATTGAACGTGATAACTTAGTCATCGCTTGTGCTGCGCTTTATCCTTACCCAGAAGAAAAATTAGGTGAAATGGCATGTGTCGCTGTTCATCCTGATTACCGAAGTTCATCTAGAGGAGAGGAGTTACTGCACCGTATTGCCGTACAAGCGAAACAATTTGGCTTAGATAAACTATTTGTTCTGACAACTCGTAGCATCCATTGGTTTCAAGAGCGTGGTTTTACCCCCGCGGAGATTGAGATGTTACCAATGAAAAAACAGGCTTTATATAACTACCAGCGCCGTTCTAAGATATTGATTTTAGATTTAAAAAGCCAACCGGATAAATAAACATTAGAGTCGTCAAATAATGACTGTTTAGTCACTTGCTTTAACCCCAAACTATACAAGGATGCATAGGTGGGGTTGTGGCTTTAAAACCAAGGAATAGCCACTAAGCTATCTGAATAACTCTGGCTTTCTCGCACAAAGGAATGGAGTCTATATGTGGTTGTATTGCAGCTTTCATCTCAGCGAAAGAAGTACCATAAAAATAAAATGCAGTTTCTGTCGGACCATCCCAAACTCCGTGAATACTCCCAATGTCTTCCACTGCTTCATCTAGAATATCGAACACTTCATTGATATCCCCATTCTCATAAACCTCATCTGCGAGCTCTGTCCCGTTGAAATAAATAGCCATCCCTTCATCTGAGCCAAAATCAATTCGTACATCTTCGCCGTGAATAAATAAACGAGAACCTTTTGGAGCTAACATTGAAGAAAAAAGTTGAATAATTAAACTGATATTTTCGTCACTAGCCTCTTCAAGTGCTATTTCTATATCGCATTCCTGTGCTTCACCATTATCACCTAATAATGTTCCACCACCTGTGACATGGATATTTTTACCCATGCTTTTCATGACTTCATTAAATGCGTCTTCTAAATCGCCACGCCTAATTGGTTCAAGCCTTGCATTTAATGTTACTGTAATTGCCGTCATTGCTTGCTGGTTATCCATCTCATTACCTTTACTTTAGGGTTAAATATTCACGTAATTTATATATAAACTAGTCACATTAATTGGGTCGCTAAACCGCTTCGCCGCTTGGTTGGCGTTTCAACTGCTCGACGTAATACCTTTGGGCTGCCATAAAGAGATAGCTCTTTTTTAGCTCGAGTTATCGCTGTATACACTAGCTCACGGGTCATTACGGGAGAATATACATTTGGTAAAACCAATGCGGTATGAGCAAACTCCGAACCTTGTGATTTATGAACAGTCATCGCATAAGCTGTTTCATGTTGTGGAAGTCGGTTAGGTTGCACTCCACGAATAGTCCCATCAGGAAATTGAAAATAAGCTCTCAATGCATTTTCTTCATCAGGTAAAATGATACCGATATCCCCATTAAAGAGTCCTAGAGGGCTATCATTACGACTAATCATAATTGGCCGGCCTGCATAGTGTTTATTCGATAAATTATATGGGCGGTTTATTATCCCCTGCCTATGAAACAATTTTTCTAATTTATCGTTAAGGCCAATAACGCCAAAAGGCCCTTCTCGCAGAGCCGTTAGTAACCGATATTGGTTAAATTTTTTCAAAACCTGCTCAGGATCTTCTTTATCTTTCACCGCAAGTAGGTATTCCTTATAATTTTCAGCGGCATCTAATAAAATTTTCGCGTAATCATCCGCAGTTTCTTGAATATAACTGTGTACATCCGGCCGCTGTTGATTTAGTAACTGTTGAACTCGAGAAACATTACCTTCGTTTACGGCAAAAGCGAGTTGGCCAATCCCTGAGTCTGCAGAAAAACGGTAGCTTTTACGTAGTAAACATAGGCTATCACGAATAACTGGGCCGTTTGGTGATGCATAAGATTCGATAGAATGCCCTGTTAGTTCCGAAAGCTGAGACGCTCTTTCTACGCTATAACCACTATCGGCAAACTGACAAATATCCCCTAGCACTGCCCCCGCTTCAACCGAGGCTAATTGATCTTTATCACCTAAAAATATTAACTTTGCATTTTCAGGTAATGACTCAAGTAATTTACTCATCATAGGTAAATCTACCATTGAGGCTTCATCAACAATGAGCACATCAAGAGATAAACGATTATCTCGGTTATAACGAAATTGTTGGCTCTCAGGTTGAGCTCCTAATAAACGGTGCAATGTTTTTGCCTGATTAGGCAAAACAGCACGTTCTTCATCAGTTAACGGAATTTTTTTCATCGCCTCACCGAGGGACTCTGTCAACCTAGCAGCAGCCTTACCTGTTGGAGCGGCCAGCTCAATTCTAATTTTATGGTGATGTCTGGCTTCAAGTTTAATTAATGCCGCTAGGATACGCGCAACTGTTGTCGTTTTTCCTGTCCCTGGCCCCCCTGATATAATTGATACTTTACTGGTTACAGCAACTGCTGCGGCAATTTTTTGCCAATCTATTTCATCAGTAATGGGAAATAGGCTATCCAATACGTGCTTAATTTGAGCATTATTTTGTTTGTCTACTGATGTACTAGCGAAAAAGTTTGCAACATACTGCTCATATTGCCACATTCGTTGAAAATATAAGTATTCCCCTGAAAGCACCAAAGGAGAGATTTTGTTTTCTGTTGATAATGACACTGCATTTGCTTGTTTTAACGTTTGATAAAGTTCTTGTTCACTCGGCTCTCCCATTTTTTGCCAAAATTCAGCAGCTAACTCTGGGTGCCTTCCTGCAAATAATTTTTCAGGCACAACATCTGCCAGTGCTAAACAAACATGCCCAGCCATGGTTTCTGCACTAAGAAGTGCAGCAATGATAAGCACTATCGGGTGATTATTATCAGAAATACTGTAAGCAAATTGCACATCTAGAGGTGTAAAGATATGTTCCTCAATAGCCTGATTAAATAGGGATTTCATTAAACTGACTCCCCTTGTTGAGCATTTTTAAATAAGCTATCTAACGCTTCAATAAAAGCGCCTATTGGGCGACAAAAGAATATTCCATTACTTGAATTAACATCATCTATTCCTCTTAGAAATAAATAATAAACTCCTCCAAAATGGGTTTCATAGTCATAATTAGGCATTCTTTGCTTTAGATAACGATGTAACGCCAACGAATATAGTTGATATTGTAAATCATAGCGGTGGTCTATCATCGCTTCAGCCATGGCCTCTTGGGTATAAAAGCTAGCGTCCTTCCCTAGATAATTTGACTTATAATCAAGAAGATAAAATTTACCTTTCCAGTAAAAGGTGAGGTCAATAAAGCCCTTTAAAATCCCCTGAACTTTCTCAAAATTGAGTGGAGGACAACGTTGTGATAATGGGTCATATTGATGCGTTATCTTATCTAAGTGGCTTGCACTTAAGATTGACTCAATAGGAAGATAAAACTGCATCTCATCTAATTGGTCTTGAGCCTGTAATGCAGACAAACATAGCCCGTCTTCTGATAATGGTGCCTGTACAATTGCGTGTAGCCATTCTTGCAGCATTGGTGCCCAATGTAAGTCAAACCCTGAGGATTCAAGTTTCTCAGACAACCACTCTTGAGAAACCGGCTCACTAAAGTCAATTTCCTCCATCAAGCTATGTAAAAATGTTCCCGGAGATGCGCCTTTAGGAAATTGATGAGGAGTTAGAGTAGAAGGCTCACCTTCCTGTTGCTCCACATCAACACTAGCCTCAATATCCATATTAGGAGCTAATGAATTCGCAAATTGCAATGCTGAAACTAATTGTTCTACCTCTGTATGGCTTGAGCCGTAACTTAACCCCGAATAACTGGTAACACGCCAATGATCATTAAAATGACGGGTCACCGCTCTTGCAGACAAGTTTACGCTGTCATTTTGTTCTAATATTAAACGTTCCGACTTAGGTTGATTAATCACGATAACATCAATAACGTCATTGCTAATCTCAGCCAACATGTCGTTTAATAGCAAGCTGTCTCCAGCTTGTCCTTTTTGGATAACATAACCCAGCGCAGATAAGTGTAAGTCGGTTTCACCACTTTTTTTCCTATTACCTTTAATTAATGGTGCAATACCAACACTACAGTGATAGATAGCTCTTGTAAGTGCCACGTACAATAAACGCAGGTCTTCTGCTAGACGTTCTTCATCAGCTAAAGCGACATTTTCTTCACTATCATTTAAATCTAACCGTACCCCATAATCTGTTCTGTCGTGATATAAACCTTTAGATTGAGGTAAAAAATTGCTCGCAAAAGGTAACCAAACAATCTTGTATTCAAGGCCTTTAGATTTATGAATAGTACTGATTTGCACCAGGTGTTTATCACTTTCAAGGCGCATTTGCTGTACGTCAGATTGATGGTCAGGATGAGCAATTTGTTGTGCTAGCCAACGTGTTAGTGTGTGCTCACCTTCAAGCTGTAATGACATTTCTTGTAATAGCTCACCAATATGCATCACATCCATCAAGCGGCGTTCTCCATCAGTGCCTGATAATAACGTTTCTGCAATTTGCCTCTGCGCCATGACCATTCTAAGCATCGGCAGCACGCCTCTTTTTTGCCAAACCATGGCATAACGAGCAAATTCATCAACAATTTTTTCCCACGATTTTTCATCATGGTTTAGGTCATCAATTTGTTTAGCGGTTAAACCCAATATTCCTGTCGCCAATGCACTACGCAAAACACGTTCTTTTTCAGGTGTTAAAACTGCCTGTAGCAACCACAGTAAATCCCTCGCTTCTGGTGTTGAAAATACACTTTCCCGATTAGATTGAAACACAGAAGGGATATTTAACCGATTTAAAGCATCACGAATTAATACGGCTTCTCGTCGGCTGCGCACCAACACAGTTATATCAGAAGCCTCAACAGGTGTATGCGCTCCTTGATTGTCAAAATAGCTACTACCTTGCAACCCGCCTTGTAAGTATTGTGCGATTTGCACCGCACATTGTGAAGCTGTTGCTTGTTCATATTCAGCAACGGAGACACCTTCCGCTTCAAGTTGCCAAAATGTAAGTGATTTGACTTTTTCACCATCATGAATAAGTTTTTTATCACTATTTTGCTTAGCAAAATTAACGGGTTGAAAAGGAATTTGCTCAAAAATAAATGGGGACTGACAACGAGAAAATAGATGATTAATAGCTTCAACCATATTTTGTGATGAGCGATAGTTAGTCTCTAATGTATAGTGAGCACTAACTTCATTTTTTGCTTCAATATAGGTGAAAATATCAGCGCCTCGAAAAGCATATATAGCTTGTTTAGGGTCGCCGATAAAAAGTAAAGCACTGTCATTAACTTCCCGATAAATTCGTTGAAAAATACGGTATTGCTGTGCATCTGTATCTTGAAACTCATCTATCATTGCAACGGGAAAACGTTGGCTGATAGCTTGAGCTAAAAATTTTCCGCTTTCTTGAGCGAGAGCGCTGTCTAAACGGGTCAATAAATCATCAAACCCCATCTCACCACGGTTATGTTTTTCAAAAGTGATAGCCTCCCTCACCTCTGCAATAGCCAGTGGAATAATCAGATCTTTTAGGGTTAATGATTGAGAAAGTAGCTCATCTATTCTTTGGAAAACAACATGCTCTGGCCCTGAACCACTTTTTGATTTTTTATGTAGTGCCGTTTGTGAAAAGCGTTCAAGATCTTTAGGTAGCTGATAATCTTCTGTTTCTTCTTGAGCCCATTCGCCTATTTTTATCAACCATGTGGGCAGAAAACGAGTACTATAACTTCGTTTATCAACATCGGAATCAGCGATAAGCTTCTCAAAATCTGCTGAATTTTCTAACCATACTGCTTTAACTGACTCAATTAACAAGATTAGCCGCTGATGCCGTTCTTCCAGAGTTTCTGTTTCCTTAGGTTGGTTAATAATTAAAGGAATATCCCCCTGTAAGAAAGGTTTAATCTCCGAAAGCAATGCTTCAGGGCCACTCCATAGTGATTGAATGACTTTCGTCATGGAGTAATTTAAAGGATAAAAATGGCGGCGCCAAAAGTCTGCACAGGCTTGTTTTTGAATCGGAAATTCATCTTGGATCATGGTTTGCTCAAACAACACCCCGGACTCAAATGCATTATGAACTAGCATTCTTTGGCAAAAACCATGGATAGTATATATTGCCGCTTCATCCATTTGCCTTTCCGCTGCCTGCAACCATTGCGCGGCGAATTTTCTTTGAGGCTCCCCCGAAAGCTCGGTTAATAATTCAAGATACTCAGGCTGCGACTCGAAACCAACGCCATTTCTTAAGCAAACTAAGCGCATATCATGAATACGTTGACGAATACGTCCACGTAACTCATTCGTCGCAGCCTCTGTAAATGTTACAACTAGAATTTCTTCAACACTTAACGGCCGAGGAAACGCATTAACGCCTCCCAGACCTAATAAAAGCCGCAGATAAAGTATACCAATTGTATATGTTTTACCCGTTCCTGCTGATGCTTCAATTAATCGCTGTCCACGTAGTGGCAAGGAAAAAACATTCAGTAATTGGGACTCTACCTGCACTTTATTCACTCAGCATCTTCCTTTATTGGTAAAATCTTTTGCAACTGAGAAGCTGTTGGGTAAAGCACCCAATCTTTCAGATGCGCATATCCTACTTTAGTGTCAACTCCCTGGCCTATCACTTGGGAGCTAACAGCTAACCCTTTGTGCTTTATGACTGCATTTTCATAATACTCAATGACTTGTTCTTTCGTTGCACTACCTAAAGTTGCAATAACTTTTTCACGAGTATCAAAACTGAAAATATTTCTAGAAAAATCAGATGAATAACGACCAACTTCCTCATAGAATGTTTGAGGTGGTTGGTTCATTTCCGTGATAATAGATTGTTTATATTGATTAAATTCATCTATCGGTAGTTTTTTTAGTTTCTCTAATGCTTGAAGATAAAATTGTTGGTAGCGTGCATTCAAATAACTCGGTGTCTTGGCATTACTTTGAATCAAAAAGCCCATTCCCCACTGATCACCCAGACCGGTTTTAAAAGCAAATACCGCATAACCCAGTTGCTCATTGGTCCTTAATTGATCATAAAACCAAGGCTGAATCACTTTAGAAAGAATACCAGATAGTACTGCACCATCAATGCGGCTATAACCGTCTGGAATAAAGATTTCAGCAAGTGCATTATCTGAGCTATTTCCCTGCTTTTGGAAATCGGCTAGGTAATTTTTGTCAATAACGACAATATCACCGCGCCACCAATTGGTACCTTCGCTCTTTAATAATTGCTGTGCATCTTTAATAGTTTTAATGCTTTGTGACTCAGTCATATTGCCGAAGACCAGCGCTTGTAATGCTGCACTTTTAACTATCATTTCACGGTAGCTAGTGATGTCTTGCAGTGATATTTTATCTAGCTCCGCTAAACGCTGTTCTTGCTCAAAATAAGGCACACTATTAATACGTTGAAGCGGTTGCATAGCCAACTCATAAGCTTTCGCATTATTAGCAACTTCAATTTGCTCTTTATACCAAGATTTTGATTGAGCTAACTCTTGTTCTGTTGGCTCAAAATCTAGGTATAGTTGAGTCATAGATAAAAAGAGTTCAGGTAAATGTTGGGTGTAACCACTGGCATTTAATTGCAGACCAATTCCTTGAGAAACAGAGACTGACATACCCGCTACCGATGCTTGATATTGCAGTTCGTCCATTTTCAATGAAGCGATATATTGTAATAAAGAACCTGTTACTTGTTCCTTAGCATCCTTATCCCCTTGATTAGAACGTAATGACAAAGTGATACTTGCCTTCGGCTCATCAGCAAAATATTGACTTGGCATATATAACACACGCGTATTGCCATCTTGATAGATGAATTCAGGGTGTTTATAAGCCTTACTAGTTTTAATTAATGATAAATTATCAGCAACATACGGGTTTAAAGCAGGCAATTTAAAATTCATTTTAGCTTCTAAACTTGCCCACGATTTAAATTGTTTTGCTGTAATTTTATTAACTTGATACGGTGCATCAACAAAATATGCTTTTTTGTTATTCGGTTCATTTGGACTAATAAACCAAATCCTCGCCTCTTTCGCACTGAGCTCTGATAAACGCTGTTTAATCGCCTCAGGATCATACTTATCAGCAATATAATCTGAATCAAGAACATGATTAACAGGAACATCAATCATTTGGTCTGATAACCACTCAATGTAGTTCATATCCCTGACAATTGAACCATAACGAAATGATAAATTAAGAACTTTTGCTATTTCATCAAAGTAACTTTTGTTGACTCCGTCGTTCTTAATTAACTCAAGATAAGAAAAAATCGCTGCAATAATTTCGTCTCTTTCTTGTAACCCTTTATCTGTCAACGTGACATAGATAGAGAAAGAACCATAGTTTCTATCTAGATTTGGGGATGCAGAAGCACTGATACCTTCAGCGAGCCCTTGTGATATTAACCAGTCAGCCAGTGTCCCTGGACTTCTATTACCAATTAAGTAGCTAATATAGTTATCACTTTTACTGCGAAAATCTGCCATATTATTTTTAATAGTAAATTCAATTTGTATGGCTTTTTGCGGTTGAGCAGGCACATAATGAATGATAATACCTTTTTCATTATCCGTTACTGCGGGGATATTAACAGCAGGAACACTTGCATTAAAATTAGGTATACGCCCAAATGTTTCTTGTGCGATATTCGCTAATGACTCAATAGATTGGTCGCCGTAAAGCACTGCATTCATTAGGTTTGCAGAATAATACTTCTTATAAAAGCCTACTAGCTCATCTTGTAGTTTGCTATTAGGTTTGTCTTTCAGAGTCTCTAAATTCCCTCCCGAAAAACGCGAATTTGGGTGTAATGGGTTCAATGTTTCAGAACGTACTTGCCATATACGCATCCCATCACGAGAGCGTGCCATTGTAAGTTCTGCATTAACTGCATTACGTTCTCTATCTGCATTAATTGGGTCTAAAAGTGGATCAGCTAATGCATCTGCAAGCCGGTCTGTCGCTTCTTTTAATGCGCCATTTTCCACTTCAAAATAATAAGCAGTGCGGTGAGATGCCGTACTTGCATTATGGCTACCACCATGTTTTTGCAAAAACTCAGAGAAACTACTTGGCTCAGGGTACTTTTTGGAGCCCATTAAAACCATATGTTCTAAGTAATGGGCTAACCCTAGTTGGCTATTTGGGTTTTCAATACTACCAACAGGTATTGATACAGCAGCCAATGATTTTGTCGCTTTGGCATCTGATACTAATAAAACCGTCATATCATTGCTAAGCTTGATGGCTTTATATTCCCTAGGGTCACTTTCGCTTTTATTTACTGTTTCAGGCAAAATTTGCCAAAGTGGTTGTGCTGCAATCGCTTGGCCACCGAAAAAAATTATCAGTAATAAAAATAGATGAGCGATATTTTTGGATAAATATTGCATCCTTTGGTGCTCTCCTGTCATTTCAAGTATTTTGTCATCGGTAATAAAAACCGCTGAGTGTTTGATAACAAAGTTTTAATCATCACATCATCAATGCTTCTGCAAACTCTTGACACATAATCGTCTTCCATCTCGCCTCTTTGTATCTGACTTCCTTGTAAGTTTTGGAGCAAAGCAGATAATGCTTTTTGCTGAGTTTCTTCACTCAAAAAATCGTACTGTTTCGTCTTTTTATCAAAACAAGCCTTAACCCAACTCCAACCACTTTGAGAAAGAAGAATTAGCGGAGAATTAAACCCCTCACAGTAGCCTAAGACTAAATCTTGTAGATAAGCTAATGCATCTTCTTTGTTAATAGCGGAAAACTGCCAAATGCTATTATCTCTTCCTAGTGCAAGGCTTTCCCCTTCACCAATTTGTGAGTTAAATAGTAAATGCTCCACCCATAGCTGCACCCCATCATTAGCGGTTAAGTAAGCAGGACGATAGCGTACCATTCCTGTCTCATGAACATCTTTCAGTAACCCTATGATTTTTATCCCATTTATCTGAAAATCAAACGGATAATCAAATAGCTGCATATTATATTCTTTAACTTTTTCAGCTAATGGCGATATGTCATTCAACTGCTGTTCCCAAAAAAGTTGACCAAATTGCCTAGCAGGCAGCTGGCCCGATGCTTTTAAAGCAGAATAAAAAGGCTCAATATTCTTATCTTTGACAAGTAAATCTAAAATTTGATCATTAATTTTATATCGCTGTAATCTACCTAAGTTAAATGGCTCTTCTTCAGGCAGTTCGGTTTCTTCAATAGAAAAATGTACTTTCAAACGCTGTTGAAAAAATGCCCTAATAGGATGACGATAAAAACGTAATAATTGTTCTAAAGAAATTTCTGTTATAAGTTCTCGAATTTCAAGTATTGAACAAAATGGTTCATCAACTTTATTTGTTGTTTTTGCGGCAGGTAACCACTCGCTCGCGAAGCTCTGATAAGGCGTTTCTGGTAAGAAATTTTCTTTTGCGAATGGAACTCTATTATGTTGAATGACCAGATGCTTGCTTAACCGCTTAGCACTTTCATCAATGGTCAACGTTTCATCGCCAACTAAACAAAAGCTTTGGCATATATAATCAATTAATTCAGTTACTAATACTGATGGATTACAAGGTTGATTATCGCGAATAGAAAGCCCGATATAGCTAACATAAAGTTGTTTAGATGCTGAATTCAATGCTTCTAAAAACAGATATCTATCATCGTCCCGGCGTTTTCTATCTCCACGCACAGGCTTTTCAGCCATCAAATCAAACCCTAAAGGCGGTATATTCCGAGGGTAAGCACCATCATTCATCCCCAGTAAACACACAACCTTAAATGGTACCGAGCGCATTGGCATCAAAGTGCAAAAGTTAACGGCTCCAGCCAAGAAACGTTGACTAATCTTTTCATCATCAAAACGAACTGAAAGTTCATCACGAATTAATCGTAACGGAACTTGCTCTTCATATCCTGAAATTATCGCGTTATCAATTATTTGATGCCACTGTTCCGTCAATAGTGCGAGAACCAGTTCAGTTTCACCATCAACCATAAAGCAGCTATCAAGTAATTGCTGGCAAAGTTCTTTCCATTCTGCAAGTGGACGTTCCTGTGCTAGTACAGCGCGCCACTCTCTTAGTGTATTGATTAATAATGCTAATTTCCCGGCAAGCTGAGCCGCTAAGCCACTGCACTCATCGTAAGGTAAAATACCATTCCACGGGCCATTTCTACTGTCCATTGCATAGCCAAGCAACATTCTACTTAAGCCAAATTCCCATGTGTTTTGCCCTATCACCGGTAAAGCGAAGGAACGTACATTATCATCATCAAGCCCCCAACGGATCCCTGATTCATTAACCCAGCGGCGTAATAAACTTAACTCACTTTCATCAATACCAAAACGTTGAGAAAAAGCAGAAACCTCAAGTAGACTGAGGACTTGCTCCGTTGAAAAACGGCTCTGAGGTAAATCGAGTAGCATAATAAATGCTTGTAAAATAGGGTGAGCCTGTAGCGCTTTCCTATCTGATATTGAAAAAGGGATATAACGAACTGATGCTGTATTACCAAAAACTGCCTGAATATAGGGAGCATAGCTGTCGATATCGGCAACCATGACTATCACATCACGCGGTGTTAACGATGGGTCTTTCTCAAAGAGAGAAAGTAGATGATCTTGCAATACTTCGACTTCCCGCTGTGCACTATGGCATAAATGGAATGTTATCGAGTCATCTAACTCATTGATTGGCCGCTTACCCACACTCGTTTCATAATTTTCTAATGTTGTCCCTAATTGAGCATGATTTTCGAGATCTAAAATATCCTGCTGGATATTCTCTAATAAATTGGCTCGTTCAGTATCAACATAGGCTGAAATTTCATTAGTACTATCGATTTGAGAAATAAAGTATAGGTTGTCTCGGCCTAGCCTTCCCCACGATGCAAGCAGTGGATTTGCAATATCCTGCTCGCCATTTTCATTAAATAAATTAGGAGTATGATCCTCAAGTTTAAAACGAGAAATTTCATGTTTGTCAAGATAATGCCGAAGTTTCCTTTGCTGCAACCTAGCTAAAAATGACGCACTTTGAATGTCTCCCCAATAATAACGACATGGGTTTGTGAACATTAAATGAACATCTGTATGTTCTGCTATTGCATTGATTGCTTGTAAATAAACAGGTGGGAGAGATGAGATACCGCAAATAAAAATACGCTTTGGCAGCATTTTTCCTAAATCAGGATTCGATGATAATGTATCTATAAAATGTTGATATAAATTAGCTCTGTGCCAAGGCGGCTGTTTTAATTCATTTGAATAATCAACAAGGCATTGCCACAAGCGTTTTTGCCACAGTTGATTTTCACTTAGCCCCTCTATTAATTCATTTTTTTGCCATATTTCAACCCATTGTGGGCGATATACCAAATATTGGTCAAATAAATCAGCAATCCTACCTGCAAGTTGATGCAGCTTACGTTTATCTGTATCCTCTTGAAGATAATGCCTTAAAGGTTCAAATTCTTCTTCGTTAATGACAGTTGGCAATATTGTCATTAATTTCCATGTCATTGCTTGTTTGGTATAAGCGCTTTCTTTTGGGATATCAGGTAAGACCCGCCTAAACATATCCCAAATAAATGTTGCAGGTAAGGGATAGTTAATATTTGCAGCGATACCAAACTGCTTAGCAAGTTCGATTTGTAACCACTGTGACATTCCAGGACTTTGTACTAAAATTATTTCTTGCTCAAAAGGGTGAGAAAGTGGTTCATTTTTCATTAAATGAGTCATTAGATCTTTTAATAAATCTAATTGATTAGAATGATACACTTGAAACATAGTGTTCTCCTGTTGAGCAATACCAATGACTTAATGAAAATGGCTGTTTTTTTACCGTTAACGATACCATTAACTCAGTACAGTTATCGACCCGTGGTATGCGAACTGTTTGCATTTTCCATTCAGGGTAACGCAAATTTGGCCCTATGGAAGAATTTTTCTCCCCTGATATTGGTTCCCCTGACATCACGCTTTTTTCTAATGTGCTATGCAGTACTCTAATTGCCGACGAGTTCATATACAATTGATTAAAATTCAATATGATATATTGCGAATAGTTTACCAAAGCTACCAGTGAAATAGCAAAAATAACCACGCCAATCATTGCTTCAACTAATGCAAACCCTTGCTGCTTTATTTTCACTCGCAAAATCCTTTTTTAATCACTGGACAATAATCTAACCACCCTTTTTCACGAGGAAAAAACTGTCGTTTATTTACATCCAATACCATCCAACGGTAAACTTTAATCTCATTTTCAGAGCGGTAATGGCTTTGTCCCGAAAGTAAGAAAGCCGCCCCTTTATAATGTTTTAAACAACTTTTCCATTGTTGAGTTTCCTCTTTCTGGCAAACCCAATGCCTTAGTTCTCTATGTTTACTATCCCAGTGCAATGTTCCTCCCCATGCAAGGGCTGATTCTGCTTTATTAAATGTATCGAAATACTTGATTTCATTACGCTGCTCGTCTCGAGCTCGTTCTTGGAAGAAATGAACAGATTTAATCAATAATGTGCCTATTGTGATAAAAATAATAACCATCAATAGAGAAACGTTTCCCTGTTGTTGCTCTATGCGCTTCATAAATTTCTAACCAAGGCCGCTATTCGATAATTAAATGTTTGATTAGGTAATAACTCTGTTCTAAGGCTAATTTCCATTTCAAGTAATTGCACACTTTCCCGCCAATTAAATACTAATTTTTTAACCTTGATTAGCTTCTCATCAAATAGCGATTGCCAACGCATTCCATTGCAATCCCTAACATTCCTATTGGTTTCTAATTTTTCATTATTTAACCGATAACCAAAATAATCAGAATCTATTGATTTAGATTTAACATTTTCCCAGCTACCTGATAAATCTTGGTCATAAGCAAAAATAATGCATGAATTGTTCCCTTGGCTTAAAGCCTTAGATGAAATTTTTAAAGGCTCCTTTCCACAATTCAGGCTACTGCAATAACCAATCCTTCTAAAATCTTTTTCCATGTTTATCAATGTTTGTCTTATATCCCTGTCTATTTGATATTGAATATAAGACCGATAAGTTTGTTTAAATAATGCGGGAATGGCGTTCATCGCTGATACACACACAATGCTACTGATAGCCATTGCCATCAACATTTCAATTAGCGTAAATCCTTGCTGCTTTTTTAATTTATCGTTAGTTAAGAGGATCAACATTTCGGTACTCCGGCCATTTTTTTATGGCTACAGCTTCTTATACGACCTAATGAAGAAATATAAATTGTGATTTGCTCACTCTGATTTCTTAGCTCTATACTGAAAGCACGAATAGTTCCCTGTTTTCCATAAAACTGAATTGAAGTACGGCTCGCTTTGCTGAGATCTATTCCTTGGTGCCTTTCTGCTGTTAACTTACCTACTTGCTGCTTGTTATTTGCATCCTTAACAATAAGCTGCCAATCACCTTTCCCAATCTTAACCGATAATATTTGGTACCTGTTTAAATAAACCCCTTCGGTCATTTGGCTATAAATAAACTCAGATACTTGTCTAGCAGCATCGATTAACCGTTGTCTTTCTACTTGCTGTTGCCATTGATATAAACAGGACAACATAATGAAAGAGCAAATAAATAAAACAATAAGAATTTCAATTAAGGTGAAACCACGCTGTATTGTATTTGAATCAATTCTCATCTTGTTGTGACTCCACTTTTTTCATAAACAAGCCTGAGATTGCCAAAAAAAAACGGTATAGCGAGGTTTGTCATTACAAACTGCATAACGTTTCGCAACAAAATAGATAGATTCAGAGCAATACAACTCAATTTGCGAAGCGCCTCGCAAAGAAATAGTTCAATCAAAATAAATACACGAAAGTAAATGACTTATAAGCCAAGATAAATTGCATCAAGGATGATGGGATTGATAAAGGAGGAAAATTAATGGGAAATTAAAAAATAGTACAAAGATGGTTTTCCAATAAAACCATCTTTGTAAAAAATTTATTCACTAATCAAACAGTAAATGGATATTTGATAGCCTCATGGCACTGATACCCTTCAAGGATAAAATCATCTGAAGTTACCCACGTTTCGAGATCTTCTAATGACTGAATTTTGGGGTTAATAATCAATGAAGGAGAAGCAAAAGGCTCACGTTTTAGTTGGACATCACGCATTAAAGGTAATTGGTTTTCATAAATATGTGCATTCACAATTTTATGATAAGCCTTACCTGCTTTATGCCCTGTAATACGAGCCATTAGAGCGAGTAAAACAAAACATTGTACTTGATTGAAATTTAAACCAAGCGGAACATCACAGCTACGCTGGTAAGATGTTAAATGTAGCGTATCACCTAATAGTGAAAAAGTATGAGTATGCATGCAGGGACGCAAGCAGCCCATTTCAAATTCACCAGGGTTATAGAAAGTGATGATTTCCGCACGGTCATCAATACCATTTTTTAAGTTATTGACGACTTTTTTCAGCTGATCTAAATGTGTTCCATCTGGGCGTTGCCATGAGCGCCCTTGAACGCCATATACACGCCCCATATCATCTTCACCTTTGCGATGGGGATTATTCAGCCATGCTTGGTTTTCGTTTGCATTAGCATTCCAAGTATTACAACCAATTTCACGAAATTGAGCTGCATTGTCATAGCCACGGAGATAGCCAAGAAGCTCAGCTATCGCCGCTTTATAGAAACTTTTACGAGTCGTAATCAAGGGAAATTGATTATTACCAACATCATATTCAAGGTCAGCGTTAATAACGGTTAAACAACGAACACCTGTACGTTTATTTTCAACCCATTGGCCCTCATCAATAATACGCTGGCATAAATCAAGATACGGCTTCATAGTGACTCTCTTTTTCAAAAATAACTAAGTGGCTAACCTTCGCCTTGTTGTATTTCATTGTTTTATTTACAAAATAGTTATACTCAACAGACTAAGTCAGCCCCAATAAATGGACTAATTAACTCTTTTTAGGCTCTTTTAATGGCTTATGGGCTGGCACATTCTTACCATATTTATAAGCCCAGACAATCATTAGAATGCCAATAATAATCATTGGGATTGATAGAATTTGCCCCATACTAATACCACCAAATAAACCAAGCTGTGCATCCGGTTGCCTAAAGAATTCAACGATAATCCTAAATGCACCATAACCAATCAAGAATAACCCGGAAACACTCCCCATAGGGCGGCGTTTACGCACAAATAAGTTCAAAATAAGGAACAAAACAATTCCCTCTAAGAACATTTCATAAAGTTGTGATGGATGTCTTGGTAGCACACCATACTGCTCTAATATGGGTAATAACGAAGGGTCTTGGGCAGCGAGTTGGATATCTTCACTACGTGAATGTGGGAACAAAAATGCCCATGGCGTATCAAGTGTAACTCGTCCCCATAACTCCCCATTAATAAAGTTCCCGATACGCCCCATGCCTAAACCAAATGGAATCAATGGTGCAACAAAGTCAGAAACTTGCAGAAAACGACGGCGAGTACGATGAGCGAACCACATCATGGCACATATCACACCGATTAACCCCCCATGGAAGGACATACCGCCATCCCAAACCTTAAAGAGATATAGAGGATCGTCAAGAAAAACAGGGAGATTATAGAAGAAAACATAGCCTAGCCGGCCACCGACAAATACGCCAACAAAACCAACATACAGTAAATTTTCAACTTCATTTTTTGTCCAGCCACTATTTGGTTTTGCAGCGCGACGCCCTGCAAGCCAAAGGGCAAAAACAAAGCCAACAAGGTACATAAAACCATACCAGTGTAATGATACTGGCCCAATCGAAAACATAACAGGATCTATTTCCGGAAATGCTAAGTAGTTGTTACTCATTGTTCCCCACTTTTTAATCATTAAGCCAACTACTCGTCGACTATTACGTATTCAACAGACTTCAATTTGTGAAGCACCCTGAAGCATACAACAAAAAGTATCGTCATTTATACTTGATATTTTTCAACCTAAACCAAATTAAATACTTCATCTTGTTGTAAATTAAATTCCACCACGCACAAAACCACCTAAACGGTGCTGTTCCATAAACTCACTGGCTTCTTGCCTAACGCTATCACAAGTTTCTGCAGCCAATAACTTCGGTGCTAACTCCGACATTAAGGCTGGGTCAAGTTGGCGGATTAAATATTTCATGCGAGGAACACTACGCCCACTCATACTTAAAGAGCGATACCCAAGTGCAATTAATACCATTGCGCTAAGTGGTTGACCTGCCATTTCCCCACAAACGCTGACAGGGAGTTCCAGGCGTTGGCACTCTTCGCTCACTTTTGCTAAAAAGCGCACAACTGAGGGATGAAGATTATCATATAGCGCTGCTACATGCGTGTTATTACGGTCAACAGCAAGTAAATATTGTGTAAAGTCATTAGTCCCAATAGAGATAAAATCAACACGTTTTTTAATTTCAGGTAGTAAAAACAGTAAAGAAGGAACTTCAAGCATAATACCTATTTGAGGCATCTCAACTGGCATTTTTAATAAAACACTCACTTCTTCTCTTGCTCTTTTAACCAGCGAAATTGCTTCGTCTATCTCATTAACACTGGTCACCATCGGTAATAAAATACGTAAATTACCCGAAAGCGTATTTGCCCGTAACATAGCCCTTAGCTGAATCAAAAAGATCTCGGGCTGGTCCAACATGATACGAATACCACGCCAGCCTAAGCTTGGGTTTTCTTCGCTAATTGGCATATATGGCAGCTGTTTATCTGCCCCTATATCAAGGGTTCTTAATACAACAGGCTTGGTAGGAAAAAGTTGTAAAACTTCTTTATAGAGCTGTTTCTGCTCATCTTCTGAGGGAAAACCATTGTGCAGCATAAAAGGCAGTTCCGTACGATACAGACCAACACCATCAACCCCAGTATTGATTTGTTGCTCGTAACATGGGCTTAAACCTGCATTAAGGTATATATGAACTTTTTCGCCGCCTTTAAGCATTGCATCTTGCTCAAGAGTCCCTTCAGCTAAGCGACTAATGGCATTTTCTTCTTCAATAATTTGTTGATATTCCTGAACAATTAAATTTTCAGGTTCAATAAAGACCTCACCACGGTACCCATCCAATATTAAATGGCGGTTATGTAATAACGAAGGCTCAATATCAGCCCCCATAATTGCAGGGATCCCCATGGCTCTGATTAAAATCGCAGAATGAGAATGTGTTGCTCCGTCACGCACGACCACACCGGCAAGTTGTTCAATAGGCAACTCAGCCAACACGCTAGCACTTAGCTCATCAGCAACTAAAATAAAGCTTTCTGGCCATTGTTCATTTGCGGTAAGTGAATCATCAAGATGAAACAATAAGCGTTGACCTAATGCTTTTAAGTCTGCCCCTCTTTCCCTTAGATAAAGGTCACGCAGGCGAGAAAACTGCTCCACATAATTTTCAATAACCGTTTTAACCGCCCATTCAGCGGTTGCATTGTCATTAATAGCGGCAAACAGGTGTTTTTTAAGTTGAGGGTCGCTAAGTAGATGATTATAGAGATCAAAAATCGCAGCACTTTCCTTTGCTGAGCTAGCCATAAAACGCTTACTAATACGACGACATTCCGCTGTGGCACTCTCGAGAGCGGCGACAAGGCGTTGTTTTTCTTTATCGATATCAATAGCACTAGCTTGAAAAATACTATCTAAAGAAGGTTGGGAGCTATCTTGCCACCCATAAGCCATTGCAATTCCCTGTGATACCGGAATCGCTTTAATTCTATTTTGCCGATATTGCCCAAAAATACCTTTCGCTTGTGCTTGTGACAAAATCACAGCCAGTTGCATTGACAATGTGACCATGAAAGATTCTTCGGTTTCATTAAACAGCCGCTTTTCCCGCTGCTGTACCACCAGCACGCCTAATAATTGGCGACGATAGACCACGGGAACACCTAAGAAAGCTCTCAAGCGTTCTTCTTTAAGCTGAGGCAGGAATTTATACTGAGGGTGTTCACGAATATCGGCTAGATTGAGCATCTCAGATTGGCGCCCTACCGCGCCTACGACACCTTCATCAAATCCTAGACGAATAGCAATCCCGCTAGGTTTTTTTAACCCGCGGGTTGCCATTAAGTAATAGCATTGGCGAAGGTGATCAGCTAAATAAATGGAACAAACGTCTGTTCTCATTGCTTTGCAAGTCTCATTCACCAACACTTCTAGCGCATCAGTCAAACTTGTCGCCATTGCAACTTTTTCGACAATTTCACGTAAACGCATCAACATAGGCTACTTTGCTCCACGCCTACGGTTATTAAAAGTGGGTCGTTGCGGTAATTTTTGTTCCTGTAAAGGCATAACTACGGGGGCGAATTCTTTCATGACACGCCGATAAACTTCGCGTTTAAAAGAAACTACCTGCCTAACAGGATACCAATAACTGACCCATCGCCAGCCATCAAATTCTGGCGATTTACTGCGCTGCACGTTTATATCGGCATCATTGCATTGAAGTTGGAGTAAAAACCAACGCTGTTTCTGCCCAATACAAACAGGTTTTGTATCCCAACGCACCAAACGCTTGGGTAATTTGTAACGTAACCAATTACGGGTAGATGCCAATAACCTGACATCTTTACGCTGTAGCCCGACTTCTTCGTATAGCTCACGATACATCGCCTGTTCCGGCGATTCCCCGGGATTGATGCCTCCTTGAGGAAACTGCCATGAGTGCTGACCATAGCGGCGGGCCCATAAAACTTGCCCTTGCCGATTACAAATTACAATTCCTACATTCGGGCGGTAGCCATCATCATCAATCACAGACTACCTCAATAACCAAATTTGAAAGATGCCTAATTGTTTCACACATACCTAAACTGGTAAACCTATATCAATACAGTTTGCAGATATGTCTGAAGTCACTACAATAGTGAACATCTCAACGGGGTGCCGAATTTATTTAGGCTGAGAAATAACCCGTAGAACCTGATCCGGTTAATACCGGCGTAGGGATTTGAGCCACCGCCTGCATACCTGCACCGGTTCATCCTCAAATCCTGTGTCACTATCTTTTAGCGCAGGAAAAAGCATGTTTAAAAACAAAATTATAGCATCTATTCTTACCGTTAGTGCACTCAGTTTAAGTCAATTGGCATGGGCTGATAAACCAACGCTTACTGTTTATACCTACGATTCCTTTGCGGCAGAGTGGGGACCGGGCCCACAAATTAAAAAAAATTTCGAAGCGCAGTGCGATTGTGAATTAAAAATAGTCGCACTGGGGGATGGCGTAGCGCTGCTAAACAGGCTCAGAATGGAAGGAAAAAAAAGCAAAGCGGATGTGATTTTAGGGTTAGATAATAATTTATTAGATTCTGCTGAAAAAACAGGCCTGTTTGCCCCTGCTGATATTAATACCAAGGCATTAAAACTCCCTATTTCATGGGATAGCTCAATTTTCATTCCCTATGATTATGGTTACTTCGCATTCATATACGACACTAATAAAATTAAACAACCACCAGCCAGTATGGATGCATTATTAAATAGTGAAAATAATTGGAAAATTATTTACCAAGACCCCCGAACCAGTACCCCTGGACTTGGCTTGATGTTATGGATTGAAAAGCTGTATGGCGAAAAATCTGCTGATGCATGGCAAAAAATGGCAGGTAAAACGCTTACCGTAACAAAAGGTTGGAGCGAAGCTTATGGCCTATTCTTAAAAGGAGAAGGTGATTTTGTACTCAGTTATACCTCATCACCGGGCTACCAAATACTCAATGACCAAAAAGATAATTATGCTGCCGCCTTATTTAGTGAAGGGCACTACATGCAAGTTGAAGTGGCTGCAAGGCTAAAAAACAGTCCAGAGCCTGAATTGGCAAAACAATTTTTACAGTTTGTCTTAACCCCTGAATTCCAAAATACCTTACCAACAACTAACTGGATGTATCCGGTCATTGATATTCCCTTACCTGAAGTCTATAACCAGTTACCTCTGCCTGAAAAAGCCTTGCAATTTAGTTCTCAAGAAGTGGCCAAAGAACGCCAAAATTGGACTCGTTTATGGCAAACCGCCGTCAGTCGCTAATTAATTTGTCTCTGCTACCGGGGGCATTGGCCTCCGGTTTACTGATTACCGTTGCACTCATTAGTTTTGGTGCTCTGTGGTTTTTTGCACCTGAAATTTCAATGGCTGATATTATCAGCGATAGCTATTTGTGGCATGTGATTGGCTTTACTTTTTGGCAGGCTTTTTTATCCGCTATTTTTTCTGTAATCCCTGCTATTTTTCTCGCCAGAGCATTGCATCGCCGTCATTTTTTTGGGCGAACTCTATTTTTACGCTTATGTGCAATGACGTTGGTTCTTCCTGTGTTAGTTGCCGTATTTGGTATTTTATCGGTTTACGGGCAAACGGGTTGGCTGGCTAAACTGTGCCAATTATTGGGGCTTAATTACAGTTTTTCGCCTTATGGCCTAAAGGGGATTTTGCTAGCACATGTCTTCTTTAATATGCCGCTAGCAACGCGTATGCTATTACAATCTTTAGAAAATATCGCTATTGAGCAACGGCAAATTGCAGCACAGCTGAGGTTTAATGAGTGGCAGCAATTTACCATTTTAGAATGGCCTTATTTACGGAGGCAAATATTACCCACTGCTGCGTTAATTTTTATGCTGTGCTTTGCCAGCTTTGCGACTGTTCTCGCGTTGGGAGGTGGCCCAGCAGCTACCACCATCGAATTGGCTATTTACCAAGCACTTAATTATGATTTTGATTTAGGTCGGGCCACTATTTTAGCATTAATTCAACTCTTCTTTTGTGTCGGTTTGATGTTTATCTGTCACAGAGTAAATAGTGTATTTTCTGTTGGTTTTAGTCATCAGACCCAATGGGTTGACCCTGCTGATAACGCGTTTCGCCGCATTCGTGATTTGTTGCTCATTGCCGCTGCCATGCTATTACTACTCCCCCCGCTGTTCGCGGTTATTTTCGATGGATTAAATGGTCAACTTTGGGCGGTATTGCAGCAACCCGCCTTATGGCAAGCCACGGCAACCTCGGTGTTTATTGCATTGTGTGCTGGCGCTGTCTGTGTAGTACTAACCTTAATGTTATTATGGAGTAGCCGTGAATTGCGCTTACGCCAAGCAGCTCGTTTAGGGCAAGCCATAGAGCTTAGCGGGTTAATTATTTTAGCCATGCCGGGTATCGTCCTCGCGACAGGTTTTTTTATCTTTTTTAATGAAACGATAGGCTTACCTGAATCCCCTTACCCATTAGTTATCATGACTAACGCTTTGCTGGCCATTCCTTATGCGTTAAAAGTATTAGAAAACCCCATGCGAGACAGTGCTGAGCGCTATAACCCGCTATGCCAATCACTCGATATTTCGGGTTTTAATCGCTTGCGAATTATTGAACTGAAAGCACTACGCAAACCAATCGCCCAAGCTCTTGCGTTTGCCTGTGTTATCTCAATTGGTGATTTTGGTGTCGTCGCGTTATTTGGCAATGATAACTTCCGCACGCTCCCTTATTATCTTTATCAGCAAATAGGGGCTTACCGATCAAACGATGGCGCTGTGACAGCCATGCTATTGTTATTGCTTTGTTTTTGCTTATTTAGCTTGATTGAACGTATTTCAGGAAAACATCATGATTAAATTGACTCAGCTAGATTACCAATACGACAACCTGACAATGTCGTTTGATTTTTCTGTTCAATCTGGTGAATCTGTTGCCGTTATGGGGCCAAGTGGTGCAGGGAAAAGTACGCTATTAAGCTTGATTAGTGGCTTTCAATTTCCCAATAGCGGTACGATTGTGCTCAATGGCGAAGACCATACTTTTAGCCCACCCGCTAAGCGCCCTGTTTCTATGCTATTTCAAGAAAATAATCTATTTTCACACCTGACGATCCGGCAAAATATTGGCCTTGGGTTACAACCCAATTTGCGCCTCAATAAAACGCAAATTCAGCAAGTTGAGCAAATGGCGAGTCGTGTCAGCCTGAGTGAATGTTTAGATAGGTTACCGGCGCAACTGTCGGGGGGGCAACGACAACGTGCGGCATTAGCACGCTGCATGATCCGTAATCAACCGATTTTACTGCTCGATGAACCCTTTTCTGCTCTCGACCCTGCATTACGCCGAGAAATGCTACTATTACTCAAGGAAATTTGTACGGAGAAATCAATCACACTGTTAATGGTTTCTCATAATGTTGATGATGCCCTACAAATTGCCCCGAGAACACTGGTTATTGCAGAGGGCAAAATTGCTTACGATGGCGATACCCAAAGCCTATTACAAGGGCAAAGTGCAGCATCTGCTTTATTGAGTATTACAGCCGTTTCTAATAATTAGCACTGTATAAATTCACACTATTCGCGTATATTTATCCTAACTATTTTTATGCGAGTAGCCTAATGACCCAACTCATCGCCCCAGCGGAAAGAGGCTTTATTCTTAGCCGGCACTGGAGAGACACCCGTCACGGTGTCGAGGTCTCTTATTGGCTACTCACTGATAACCAACCACAAAAGGTCACTGTTCCATATCAAAAAGCGATTGGTTTTTTAGCTGAATCTCAATTTCCTCGAGTAAAACACCTATTAGATGAACAACCCAATATTACCTATCGGCTTCTTGAATTAATTGATTTTAAACGTGAAAAGGTCTATGCGATTTATTGCCACCAATATCGACAATTACAGAACCTTGAAAAAAACTGCAACGAATTGGGTGTTGAATTATTAGAAACCGATATTCGCCCAAGTGAACGGTATCTAATGGAACGCTTTATCGCGGCCTCTGTCTGGTTTTCTCGAAATCAGCAAGGGGAGTTTCAACTAAAACCTTGCGAAGGCTACCGCCCCTTAGTCAAGGCCGTTTCCCTTGATATCGAAACCAGTCAACATGGTGAACTCTATTCTATAGGGCTGTCTGGCTGTGGTGACAACGTAGTATTTATGTTGGGGCCAGAACAAGGGCCTGCATTGAGCGCTGAGCATCGCTTAATCTATGTGAATAGCCGCCCCCAATTACTTCATAAACTCAATGAATGGCTTCACCAATACGACCCTGATGCCATCATTGGTTGGAACCTAATCCAATTCGACCTGCAAGTATTACAAAAACATGCTGAGCGTTATGGCATCCCCTTATTGTTTGGCCGGCAAAGCAAAAAGCTGGAATGGCGAGAGCATGGATTTAAACAAGGGGTCTTTTTTGCTGCTGCTGAAGGCCGGTTAATTATTGATGGTATCGATGCATTAAAAGCAGCGACATGGAGTTTTCCATCCTTTAGTTTAGAGTCTGTCGCCCAAGCGCTGCTTGGTGAAGGTAAAGCGATTGATACCCCTTATGACCGAATGGATGAGATCAACCGTCGTTTCGCTCACGATAAACCTGCTTTAGCTCACTACAATATTCAGGACTGTATTTTAGTCCATCGAATCTTTGAAAAAACCGATTTAATGGCTTTCTTGCAGGAGCGTTCAACGGTAACGGGTCTCGCTGTTGATAAAATGGGGGGCTCTGTAGCTGCATTCTCACACCTTTATATTCCCCGCTTACACCGACTTGGTTTCGTTGCGCCCAACCTCACAGAACAAAAAATGCAACTGAACCCCGGGGGCTTTGTCATGGACTCCCAACCTGGGTTATATGACTCCGTATTAGTTTTGGACTACAAAAGCCTATATCCTTCAATTATTAGAACTTTTCTCATCGACCCTGCAGGTATGATTGACGGGTTAGCACACCCTAACCTTGCACATTCGGTTCCCGGTTTTCGCCAAGCTTGGTTTTCTCGCACAATCCACTGTTTACCCGATATTGTCAGCCATATCTGGCAAGAGCGGGATAAAGCCAAAAAAGAGCACAATGCACCACTATCCCAAGCGCTAAAAATTATTATGAACGCATTTGCTGGGGTACTAGGAGCTGAAGGATGTCGTTTTTTTGACCCAAGACTGACCGCATCAATCACCATGCGTGGCCATGAAATTATGCGTACAACCAAACGTTTGATTGAGTCACAGGGCTACCAAGTTATTTATGGAGATACCGACTCCACGTTTGTATGGCTACGTGATGCCCACAATGAAGAACAAGCGCAAAAAATTGGCTTTGCTTTACGTGATTACGTAAATAGTTGGTGGAAAAAACATTTAGCAGAAGAATGGCAATTAGAAGGTGTTTTAGAGCTCGAGTATGAAACCCATTACCGCCGATTTTTGATGCCCACCGTACGTGGTGCCGAAATGGGGAGCAAAAAGCGCTATGCAGGATTGAGTAAAGACACCATGGTATTTAGAGGGCTGGAAACCATTCGCTCAGACTGGACACCATTAGCTCAAATATTCCAAAAAGAGCTCTATACCCGTATTTTTTATCGCCAGCCTTACCGTGAATATATTCGTGAATATGTACAAAATATTCGTTCGGGCCAATATGATGACCGTTTAGTTTATCGTAAACGTCTACGCCGAAAATTGACTGATTACCAAAAAAATGTTCCTCCGCATGTTCGAGCCGCACGTACTGCTGATGACTATAATTTAAAATTACAGCGCCCTTTGCAGTACCAAAATGGCGGTTGGATAAACTATATTATCACTCAGGCAGGGCCTGAACCATTGGAAATCATCACGGCAAAACCAGATTACGAGCATTATATATCCAAACAAATCAAGCCGATAGCAGATGCTATCTTGCCTTTTTTACAAGATGACTTTGATACCCTGCTAACTGGGCAAATTACCCTTTTGTTTTAAAATTTATTCTACCTTTGATGTTTTTTTAACAGGTGACGATAGCCTTCGGTTGAATTAATATATCGCCCCTTTGGTGTCTCGCACGTCTGGCTACACAAATTATGCGTGATAATCAACAATACTCATTATAATTCAAATAGACTGACTCATTGTCTCGGCCACAAGCCCAGCAAACGCCTTAGTGCTCACTTTGCTGCAATTTGAATGATTAAATGTGTATAATTAATCATCAGGTAACGACTATTTTTAAAATAATTCGAACTCTTCCTTGTGTAACTATTAATGAGTTACACCAACACTGGGCGAAGACACTGATAAAAATTGTCTTAAAAAATCTAAAAAATAAACTCTCAATTTTATGGAATTAAGTTAAATCTATGCCATTTACTCTTGGTCAACGCTGGATCAGCGATACAGAAAGCGAACTTGGATTAGGTGCCGTCGTGGCAATTGATGCCCGTATGGTAACGTTGCTTTTCCCTGCCAGTGGCGAAAACCGCCTATACTCTAGCAGCGATGCCCCTATTACCCGAGTGATGTTTAATGAAGGTGATACCATTACCAGCCACGAAGGCTGGCAACTTCAAGTTGAAAGCATTGAAGAAGATAAAGGATTATTGACTTACATCGGCACACGTTTAGATACGCAAGAAACCGGTGTGAGCCTTAGAGAAGTGTTCCTCGACAGCAAACTCACATTCAATAAGCCACAAGATCGTCTATTTGCCGGGCAAATTGACCGTATGGATCGCTTTGCTTTACGCTTTCGTGCGCGCAAATTCCAAAGCGAGCAAGTCAAACACCAAGCGACAGGCCTACGCGGTATTCGTGCAAGCCTGATCCCACACCAATTACATATTGCCAATGAAGTGGGAAAACGCCACCATCCGCGCGTATTACTCGCTGACGAAGTAGGCTTAGGTAAAACCATTGAAGCGGGGATGATTATCCACCAGCAATTAATGGCAGGCCGTGCAGAGCGCGTCTTAGTTATCGTTCCTGATAGCTTACAACACCAATGGTTGGTTGAGATGCTACGCCGCTTTAATCTGCGTTTTTCTTTGTTTGATGATAGCCGTTACAGTGAAGCACAACATGATAGCGATAACCCATTTGAAACAGAACAACTTGTTCTGTGTTCACTGGATTTCGTCCGTCGTAACAAGCAGCGTTTTGACCAATTAGTTGAAGCGGGCTGGGATATGATGGTTGTCGATGAAGCTCACCACTTACAGTGGAGCGAGACTGCCCCGAGCCGCGAATATCAAGTTATTGAAACATTAGCTGAAAATATCCCGTCTATTTTACTATTAACGGCAACACCAGAACAGCTAGGCCAAGAAAGTCACTTCGCTCGCCTGCGTTTACTTGACCCTAGCCGCTTCCATGATTACCAAGACTTTATTGCTGAGCAAGAAAATTACCGCCCTGTTGCTGATGCGGTTTCGCTGTTGCTGTCGGGTGATAAACTGACTAATGACCAGCAGAATTTACTTAATGAGTTAATCAAAGAACAAGATATCGAACCACTATTAAAGGCTGCAAACCTTGAAAGTGAAGATGGTAATGCCGCACGCCAAGAACTGATCAACATGTTAATGGATCGTCATGGTACCAGCCGACTGTTGTTCAGAAATACCCGTAATGGTGTCAAAGGCTTCCCTCGTCGTGAATTGCATTCACTAAAAATGCCATTACCCACCCAATACCAAACCGCAATTAAAGTGGCGGGTATTATGGGCAGTAAAAAAGACGTTGAAACACGAGCAAAAGAAATGCTCTACCCTGAGCAAATTTACCAAGAGTTTGAAGGTGAAAATGCCACTTGGTGGAACTTTGACCCGCGCGTTGAATGGTTAATGGGCTTTTTGACCGCAAACCGCCATGAAAAAGTGTTAGTGATCTGCGCGAAAGCCGCAACCGCACTACAATTGGAACAAGTGTTACGCGAACGCGAAGCCATTCGTGCTGCCGTGTTCCATGAAGGGTTATCACTATTAGAGCGTGACCGAGCCGCTGCCTATTTTGCATCTCAAGAAGAAGGCGCGCAGGTGCTACTGTGTTCTGAAATCGGCTCTGAAGGGCGTAACTTCCAATTTGCAAACCAGTTGGTGATGTTCGACCTACCGTTTAATCCAGACTTACTTGAGCAGCGCATTGGTCGTTTAGACCGTATTGGCCAAAGCCGTGATATCAGCATTCATGTGCCCTATTTAGAAAATACCGCTCAATCTGTATTGATCCGTTGGTATCACGAAGGCTTAGATGCCTTTGAACATACCTGCCCAACAGGCCGAGCTATCTACGATAAATACTACCAACCATTGCTGCAATTTATGGCTGAACCGACAGTCACTGAAGGTTTTGATGATTTTATTAAAACCTGCCGCGCAGAGCATGACAGCTTAAAATTGCAATTAGAACAAGGCCGTGACCGCTTACTTGAAATGCATTCAAACGGTGGCGAGTTAGGTAATCAGTTAGCTGAAGAAATTAGCGAAGGCGATAACGATACTGAATTGGTTAACTTTGCGCTCAATCTTTTTGATATCGTTGGTATTAATCAAGAAGATAAAAGTGATAACTTGATTATCCTAACGCCTTCTGACCATATGTTAGTACCTGATTTCCCAGGGCTTCCTCAAGATGGCTGCACCATCACGTTTGATAGAGAGCAAGCGCTTTCCCGTGAAGATACGCAATTTATCAGCTGGGAACACCCAATTATTCGTAATGGTTTAGACTTAGTGTTATCTGGCGATACCGGCAGCTGTGCGGTTTCTTTACTGAAAAACAAAGCGCTGCCTGTTGGCACCTTATTGACTGAACTCATTTACGTTGTGGAAGCTCAAGCACCTAAGAACCTGCAAATCAGCCGTTTCTTACCAGCAACTCCAGTACGCTTATTAATTGATTTGAAAGGTAATAACTTATCATCTCAAGTTGAATTTGAAAGTTTTAACCGCCAATTAAATGCCATTAACCGCCATATGGCGAGCAAACTGGTAAATGCAGTACAAAATGAGGTTCATTCAGTATTACGCTTATCTGAGCCGATGATCGAAAAAGAAGCCAAAGCATTGATAGAAAATGCAAAAGAAGCGGCTGATAAAGCGTTGACGTTGGAGCTTTCTCGTTTAGAAGCACTCAAAGCGGTCAACCCAAATATCCGTGATGAAGAGCTCGATATTATTGAAGAAGAGCGCCAGCAACTGATGACCAATATCGACCAAGCCACATGGCGCTTAGATGCCATTCGCTTAGTGGTGGTTACCCATCAGTAAACTATGATAATCAAACCATATCGTTCTATATGGTTTGATAATTAATTTAAAATCTACAACTCGAACTAATTATTTTATTTCGTACTTTTGCGTAATAAAAATAGGATTACCCTAAATAATTCGAGTTGTAGGTAGGCAGCAAACGAAGATATCTTGGGGAGCATACATAAGTATGTGACCCGAGCAGCTGAGTGAAGCTAACACCCCTACAACTTGAAGTATGACGGGTAATTGAATGATACCGTACAATCCACCGCTAGAACCTTGGCTCCACATCCTCTACCAAGACGACCATATCATTGTCGTTAACAAGCCAAGCGAGCTACTTTCTGTGCCTGGAAAAGCCCCTGAACACAATGACAGCATTATGAGCCGCATTCAGCGTGATTTTCCTGCAGCTGAATCTGTACATCGCTTAGATATGGCGACCAGTGGCGTCATGGTTGTGGCGCTGCACAAAAAGGCTGAGCGTGAGCTCAAACGCCAATTTAGGGAACGTGAGCCCAAAAAATTCTATATTGCTCGTGTCTGGGGACATTTAGAAAAAGAAGAAGGCTTGATTGATTTACCGCTAATTTGTGATTGGCCAAACCGCCCTAAGCAAAAGGTGTGTTTCGAAACGGGGAAATCAGCACAAACTGAGTACCACGTTTTACAGTATGAAGAACTGGCGACTCGCGTAAAGCTTTCACCCATTACGGGACGTTCTCACCAACTGAGAGTCCATATGTTAGCTTTAGGCCACCCAATATTAGGCGACCGTTTCTATGCTCACGATGAAGCAAAAGCCTTAGCTCCACGCTTACAGTTACATGCCCAGGAGCTATATATCACCCATCCTGAATATGGCACGCCAATGCATTTTACCTGCCCACCGGATTTTTAACGGTCTCTAATCGATTGATTAGATTTCAATATTACCAGTGCAAAAATTAACTCACTCTGTTTTTGCGCTGATTATTTTCCCGTTTGTTTTTACCCTAAGAACATACATAACTATGTAACTAGGGTGCGCGAGCGCAGCCAACAAAAAACGGGAGCGAAATAATCCATTTTAATTATTCCCCTGATTTCCCCTAAATAGTTCGTGTTGCAGCTAGGCGGCAAGAGAGCGAATCCCTAGGAGCATACAGTAGTATGTGACTAGGGTGCGCGAGCGCAGCCAACAACGCTGCGGCGCGAAATATGACGGGGAAATTTATTTGAAGCCGAGCTCCTTCTTGACTAAGTCATAAGCTGCTTGGATAGATTGCGCCTTTTGCTTCGCAATTTCCATCATCTCTGGCGGCAAACCTTTCGCTACCAGTTTATCGGGGTGATGTTCGCTCATTAGTTTGCGATAGGCCCGCTTAATTTTTGTTGGGTCATCACTAGGAGACACGCCAAGCACTTTACAAGCATCTTCAAGGGTTGGGCCATTTGATTGCTGATAATACCCTCCTGATTGCTGCTGAGAGTAACCGTGGCCAAATTGGCGACCACTTTGGATCATATCCAAGAACTGTTCAAACTGAACCTTAGAAATACCAAGCTCTTCGGCAATAATAAACAACACTTTTCGTTCGTTCGGGTGTAATTGTCCATCAGCAAAAGCAGCTTGTAATTGAATTTCCAGAAACATCTGAATCAAGTCAAAACGGCCATAACAGGCCATACGTAATTGCTTTAATACATCACGCAATGGAAAGTTAGGGGATTTGCCTTCTCTAAATGCTTGTTGAGCCGCTTTTCTTGTTTCTCCATGTAATTGCATTCTGTCCATTAAATTAGTCGCAAGCTGAATATCTGTCTCGGTTACACGGCCTTTCGACTTCGTTAAATGCCCCAAAATTTGGAAGGTGCTCGCAAAGAAAATGATTTGACGATCTCGCTTATTCATTCTCCCTGCAAATTTACGTTGAATCGATGCTTTATCAAAACCATGCCCAATAATTAACCCAACTAGCGCTCCCCAAAAGCCCAATCCAGAGACGATTGCGAGTATAACGCCAATAATTTTGCCCCAATAGTGCATATATCCCTCAATTCTTCAATGCTCAAAATGCAATTTTGCATTATCATACTATTCATTCAGCTCTATGCATAACTACCCGCGCGTAAAGTTTCTTACATTATACTGGCGCAAAGTGGTTGGCTAAGTTAGTCTTTGAGCGTTTGCTGGCGATGCCAATGATGACGGAACCCCATATTTAATGATGAAAAAAAGCTATCCAACACTACTCGCCACCATGGTATGGGCGGCAATTTATAGTCAGCAAGCGCATGCTGACCTTGCACAGCAGTGTATGCTGGGTGTCCCTGTTTACACAAAACCGATTGTAAAAGGTGACCCTAACAACCTGCCGATTCACATTACCGCTGAAGATGTCCGTGGTGAATACCCTAATTTTGTTGAATATGAAGGTAATGTCGATATTCAACAGGGGAACCAAACATTAACCGCTGATAACGTTAAACTCACACAAACAGAAACAGCGGGTGAACTCCCTGTGCGTGAAGTAACAGCCACGGGTAATGTTCACTACGATGACCCACAAATTATCTTAAAAGGCCCTTCTGCGTGGTCTAACTTAGATAATAAAAACACGGATGTGAATGATGGTAACTATATGATGGTAGGCCGTCAGGGGCGTGGTGACGCGACTAAAATGAAAATGCGTGGTGAAAACCGTTACTCTATTATGGAAAACGGCACATTCACGACCTGTTTACCCGGCAATAATAGCTGGAGCGTCGCGGGCTCTGAAGTCATTATCGACCGTGAAGAAGAAGTCGCTGAAATTTGGCATGCACGCTTTAAAGTGGGTGACGTGCCTATTTTCTATAGCCCATATATGCAATTGCCGATTGGCAATAAACGCCGTTCCGGTTTTTTAATCCCGACGGGAAGCTATTCAAGTAACGATGGGTTAGAGTTCTCATTACCCTATTATTGGAATATTGCGCCAAACTACGACGCCACAATTACGCCGCAATTTATGACCCACCGTGGCGTAAAATTAAATAATGAATTCCGTTACCTTATTGCCCCAGGTACAGGTACCGTGGCCTTTGATTTTCTAAATCATGACCGTGCTTATATCAAAGACAAAGAACGTGGTAAGCGAGAAGATCGTGATAGCGATGACCGTTGGCTATTCTACTGGCGCCATTCTGGGACTTACGCGGGGCACTGGAACTTCAGCTCTGACTATACCAAAGTGAGCGACCCTAGCTATTTTACTGACTTCAGTTCCCAGTACGGTAGCACCACTGATGGCTACGCCACACAAAAATTCAGTGCAGGTTATTCAGATACAAACTGGAATGCGAAAGTCACTCACAAGCAATTCCAAATTTTTGCGGATAACCCCAACAAACGTGCTTATAAAGCAGAGCCGCAAGTGGACTTCAATTATTATAAAAATAATTTAGGTGTCTTTGATGTGCATACTTACGCACAAGCAGCTCGTTTTACAAGTGTGGGTAAAAATAACCCTGATGCAACTCGTTTGCACATTGAGCCTGAAGTGAACCTGCCATTGTCTAATGGCTGGGCAAATATGAATAACAGCATCAAATTGTATGCGACTCATTACGACCAAGATATTCCTCGCTCGAATACGGATAGTAGCTTAGAAAAAAATGTTACGCGTGTTCTACCCATGTTTAAAAGCGATGCAAAAGTTGTCTTCGAACGCGACCTTTTCCAAGGCAGCGATTTCGTTCAAACATTAGAACCACGTGTCCAATATTTGTATATTCCGTATAAAGATCAAGATAATATCAATAACTTTGACTCTTCATTGCTGCAGTCAGACTATAGCGGTTTATTCCGTGACCGAATTTACAGTGGCCTTGACCGTATTGCCTCTGCAAACCAGTTAACCACAGGTGTTACAACACGTGTTTATGACGATGCTTTAGCTGAACGTTTTAACTTCTCTGTGGGGCAAATTTATTACTTTGAACGCCCGCGTGCCGGTGATTCAAATCGTCCAATTGATGATAAAAGCAACACGGGTTCATTATTATGGGCCACTGACTCTATGTGGCGAATTGATGATAACTGGGGCTTGCGTGGTGGGTTACAATATGACCGTCGTCTCGGTAATGTCACAATGGGGAATGCGGTTGCAGAATACCGTTTAGATGCCGATCGTTTAGTTCAGTTGAACTACCGTTTCGTTGACCGCGATTATATTCAAGCAACCTTCCGTCGTGAAGATACTGCGAATGGTGGCTATACCTATACACTGCCTGAATACCAACGCGGTATTTCACAAGTGGGTGCTGTCATGAGTTGGCCATTAAGTGAACGTTGGGGCTTTGTAGGTTCATATTATTATGATACCAAACAACAACAACCTGCGAGCCAACTGGTTGGTTTGCAATACAATACTTGTTGCTGGGCAGTCAATCTTGGCTATGAACGTAAGATAGTTGGTTGGCAAAAAGAGAAGTTCAGCAGTGAATATGACAATAAATGGTCAATCAATGTGGAACTTAGAGGCCTAAATAACAATCATAGTTTAGGTAGTCAGAAAATGTTAGAAAGTGGCATTATGCCTTATCAACGTGCTTTCTGATAAAAATAACATAAATTTACTCTAAATAATTCGAGGTGCAGTTAGGCGACAAGCGAGTGAGTCGCTAGGAGCATACATAAGTATGTGACTAGTGCGAATGAACGCCGTCAACAACACTGCAACTTGAAGTATGACGAGTAAAAAAGAGATTAGCCCGCTTTTGCGGAATCAAAGTCAATATTTATAGGACCATTATGAAGAATTGGAGAACGCTTATTCTGGGACTGATGTTCGCAAGCTCCACTGCTTTGGCTGCGCCTCAGCAAATGGATAAAGTCGCTGCGGTCGTCAATAACGGTGTTGTGCTGGAAAGTGACGTCCAGAATATGATCAACACAGTAAAACTGAATGCTCAGAACGCACGCCAACAAGTGCCTGATGATCAAACTCTGCGTCATCAGATCCTCGAGCGTCTCGTTATGGATAACATCATTTTGCAAATGGCTAGCCAAATGCAAATCAATATTCCAGATGAAGCCGTGGATGCAACTATTACTGATATCGCTCGTCAAAACGGTTTAACACTGCAGCAAATGCAACAACGTTTAACCGCAGATGGCATCAATATGAATCAATATCGTAGCGAAATTCGTAAAGAGATGCTGATCGCTGAAGTGCGTAACAATGAAGTTCGCCGCCGCGTTACCATTTTACCTCAAGAGGTTGATTCGCTGGCAGAGCAAATGAGTTCACAAGCCAATTATGAAATGGGCGTTAATCTAAGTCATATATTGATCCCGTTGGCAGAAAACCCAACGCAAGAACAGCTAAAAAATGCTGAAGTATTAGTGAATAAAATTTTAGCTGAACTGAAAAAAGGCGGAGATTTTGGTAAGTTAGCTATCGCTTATTCAGCAGACCCTCAAGCGCTGAAAGGCGGTAATATGGGTTGGTCGCGCCTACAAGAATTACCTGTTGTCTTCGCTGAGCAGCTGAAAAATGCGAAAAAAGGCGATATTGCTGGCCCAATTCGTTCGGGTGTCGGCTACCATATTTTACGCGTAAATGATGTAAGTGGTGGCAGCCAACCGATTTCTGTCACAGAAGTGAAAGCACGTCACATCTTAATTAAGTCATCACCAATTATGGATGATGCACAGGCAAGACAAAAATTAACCAAAATTGCTCAGGAAATTCGTTCAGGCAAAGTTTCATTTGAAGATGCAGCAAAAGAGAATTCTGAAGATCCAGGTAGCGCATTAAAAGGTGGTGAATTAGGTTGGAATATGCCTGATGTCTACGACCCGGCTTTCCGTGATGCATTAATGAGACTGAATAAAGGCGAATTAAGCCAACCTGTTCAATCAAATTTTGGTTGGCACTTAATTCAATTAGAAGACACTCGTAACGTTGATAAAACAGATGCGGCACAAAAAGACCAAGCGTACCGTCTGCTATTCAACCGTAAATTTAATGAAGAAGCACAGAGCTGGATGCAAGAACAACGTGCTTCCGCTTATGTGAAAATGGTTGATGGCCGTGATAGCCAATCTACAGATGAAAAATCAAATTAAGCCTATTGTCATCACTCCCGGCGAACCTGCCGGGATTGGTCCTGACCTACTGATTCAGCTTGCTCAACAGCAATGGCCTGTTGAGCTGGTTGCCTGTGTTGATCCTGAGTTGTTACGCCAGCGTGCCAAAGCACTGAATTTGCCACTGACATTAACCGAATATATCCCTAATACAGTCACTAAAGTACAACCTGCGGGCAGTTTATCCGTTCTACCTGTTCATTTAGCAACGGCTGCAAAGGCAGGTGTACTCAATGTTGATAATGGCCAATATGTCGTAGAAAGCTTAGCAAAAGCCTGTGACGGCTGTTTAAAAGGTGAATTCTCAGCGCTTGTTACAGGTCCCGTGCATAAAGGGATTATTAATGATGCTGGCGTACCATTTAGCGGCCACACTGAATTCTTTGCAGAAAGAAGTGGCTGTGAACGCGTTGTTATGATGCTAGCTACAGAAGAGCTGCGTGTTGCATTAGCCACAACGCATTTGCCACTCAAGGACGTGTCAGCTGCCATTACTCAACAGAGCCTGAATGAAGTCATCACGATTTTACACCATGATTTACAAACAAAATTTGGTATTGAAAAACCCGCCATCTATGTTTGTGGTTTAAATCCACATGCAGGAGAAGGCGGGCACATGGGTACCGAAGAAATTGATACGATAGAGCCCGCACTCGAAAACCTGCGCGCAAAAGGGATTAATTTGATTGGGCCATTGCCTGCAGATACCTTATTTCAAGCTAAGTATTTAGACCATGCAGACGCAGTGTTAGCAATGTATCACGATCAAGGCCTTCCTGTGTTAAAATACCAAGGTTTTGGCAGAGCAGTAAATATTACTCTCGGCCTGCCTTTTATCCGTACCTCTGTCGACCATGGCACAGCCCTTGAACTCGCAGGTACGGGTCATGCTGATGTGGGAAGTTTTATCACCGCATTAAAGTTAGCTATCCAAATGACATCTAAGAATACATGAATAATCGAGTCCATCAGGGGCACTTTGCCCGCAAACGCTTCGGGCAGAACTTTTTAACTGACCAATTTATTATCGACAGCATCGTGGATGCCATGAACCCGCTGCCGGGTCAGTCCATTGTAGAAATTGGTCCCGGCTTAGGTGCCTTAACCGAACCTGTCGGTAGCCGAATCGATAAAATGACTGTGGTTGAACTTGACCGTGACCTTGCAGCACGTTTACATGTTCATCCTCAACTAAAAGATAAATTAACTATCATTCAGCAAGATGCAATGACAGTAGATTTTGGTGAATTAGCCAAACAAGCAGGTCAACCCCTGCGCGTTTTCGGTAACTTGCCTTACAATATCTCCACACCTTTAATGTTTCACTTATTCACATTCACCAATTCTATTTCTGACATGAACTTCATGTTACAAAAAGAAGTGGTGAATCGTCTGGTTGCAGGCCCAGGCAGTAAAGCCTTTGGGCGCTTGAGTGTTATGGCACAATATTACTGTAACGTGGTGCCTGTGTTAGAAGTACCGCCGACTGCATTTACACCCGCACCAAAAGTAGATTCTGCCATTGTTAGGTTGATTCCTCATCGTGAAAACCCATATCCGGTAAAAGACATTAAATTTTTAAGTCGCATTACCACACAAGCTTTCAATCAACGCCGTAAAACTGTTCGTAACAGTCTTGGGGATTTATTCAGCGTTGAAGAGTTAACAGAACTGGGTATTGATTTAAGCACCCGAGCAGAAAATATTTCTGTTGAACAATATTGTAAAATGGCAAACTATCTCTCTAACCGTTCAGAATAGTCTGTTGAAGGAGGCACTATGCTTAATGAGCCGAATGTTAGCATCCAAGTTCAGAGTGTCTATATAGAAAGCCAATCTCAACCCGATATTGCGAGATATGTGTTTGCTTACACAATCTGCATTCGTAATTTAGGGCGAGAGCCTATCCAATTAATGAGCCGTTATTGGCTCATTACTAACAGTGATGGCCATAAAACCGAAGTTCAAGGTGAAGGTGTAGTGGGTGAACAACCCCTTATTCAGCCAGGAAAAGAATATCGTTATACCAGTGGCACAATCCTTGAAACACCAATGGGTACGATGGAAGGTTATTATGTGATGATAAGTACGCAAGGGGATAGTTTCCACGTTGATATCCCTGCTTTTCGTCTTGCCATCCCAACACTGATTAATTAATTATGTCGACATATTTAGTAGGTGATATTCACGGTTGTTATCGTGAACTCCGTGACTTGATGGAAAGTGTCCATTTTGATCCAACCAAAGACACATTATGGTTAACAGGCGATCTCGTTGCTCGCGGAGCTGAATCACTGCAAGTTTTACGCTATGTAAAAAGCCTTGGCTCAGCCGTACGTTTAGTGCTTGGTAACCACGATCTCCATCTGTTGGGAATTTACTGTAAGATCAGTCGCAATAAACCCAAAGATCACCTCGATGAGTTATTACATGCCCCTGATCTTGACGAACTGATCAATTGGTTACGTCGCCAACCTTTATTACAAATTGATGAAGAAAAAAAGATCTTGATGACCCATGCCGGTATGACACCACAATGGGATATCAAAACGGCACGCATGTGTGCAAGGGAAGTTGAAGCAGTGCTTTCCAGTGATGCATATCCACTATTCATCGACTCCATGTATGGTGATATGCCAAATAACTGGTCTGAAAGCCTAATGGGGCTAGCACGCTTGCGTTTTAGTACCAATGCCTTAACACGTCTGCGCTACTGTTTTCCGAACGGGCAATTAGATATGATTTGCAAGGAAAACCCCAAAAAAGCACCTGCCCCACTAAAACCGTGGTTCGATCTACCAAGCCAAATTCCTGATGACTATTCGGTATTTTTTGGTCACTGGGCATCGCTCGAAGGAAAATGCACCCCCGATAACGTCTATGCTTTAGATACTGGGTGTTGCTGGGGAGGAGACTTGACGCTATTTCATTGGGAAACCAAGCAGTATCACCGCCAAAAGTCATATCAAAAACGCCGCAAAGAATAACTTTTTATATGATTAACTGTAGGTTATAGCAAAATGGCGCAATTAAGCGCCATTTTTGTGATCAAACCAAAAAATTAAGCTCTTTTGGTTAGGATCTCAAAACAATAACCATGGGTATTGTTTTCATCAGCTTCATGATATTCCGTAAAAATAGAATCCCATTCATCAGGCTCATAAGTTGGAAAATGGGTATCACCAATAACTTCGGCATCAACATGAGTCAAATAGAGTTTATTCGCTAATGGTAAAAATTGTTGATAAACTTTACCACCGCCAATCACCATCACTTCATCAACATTTTCAATTGCTTGTGCCGCGGCTAACGCGTCTTCAATTGACGTTACCCAAATCACATCAGAATCAGTGCCAGGAACACTGCTTAATACAATATTTACACGTTGTGGTAATGGGCGCCCAATAGATTCATAGGTCACACGCCCCATGATAACCGGTTTATTTAACGTATTTCGTTTGAACCACGCTAGATCCCCCGGCAAATTCCAAGGCATCGCTTTTTCCATGCCGATAACCTGATCGATCGCCATTGCTGCGATTAAGCTAATATTCATCTATTCACCTTAGAAACAAGATATAAAAATTGAGCACACTATACGGAAAGAGAATTGTTTCGTCGACTAAATTTAAGCTTCCTTAAACAGGTTTGAATCACTTATACTCAAATTGATAAACTTACGACTAAAAATAACATGAAAAAACAAAATGAACCCTCTGATATCAGCCTAAATACGAGTATTTAGTCGGTCATTTTTATTTACCAACATTGAACGGGAAAAGAGATCAAAAATGTACGAAACGAGTATTATGGTTGCGACCATCGCGGCACTCGGTATGCTTTCTCCAGGGCCTGACTTCTTTTTAATTGTCAAAAACTCAGCTCGCTATCAACGCTCTGCGGCATTAATGTCTGCATGTGGTGTGATAGTCGCTATCGCGTTGCATATGTCCTACTGCGTTGCGGGCCTAGCTGTTTTAATTACCACCACACCTTGGCTGTTTAATATCTTAAAATACGCAGGTGCGGCCTATTTAATTTGGATCGGTGTCAAAAGCTTACTTCCGCAATCCGGCCATAGCGTTGATCTTACGACCAGTAAACACGAAATTGTTTCATTCAAGAAAGCCTTTATGCAAGGTTTCCTCTGCAATGTATTAAATCCAAAAGCCACGCTATTCTTTTTAGCCGTCTTCACTCAAGTATTAGATGTTAATTCTACCGTTGGTGAAAAATTATGGTTTGCCTTTATTATTTGGGGCTTAGCTGTCATTTACTGGCCAATATTAGTCTTTTTGATCCAAAGTGCCCCTGTCAGAAAAGGCCTAGCAAAAGTACAAACCTATGTTGATAAAGTTCTCGGAGTGGTATTAATCGCCTTTGGTGTTCGAGTGGCGCTAAGCTAGCCTTATTAGCTCCCATCAAAAAAGCAGGCAAAATGCCTGCTTGAGGTTGTTGACAAAGTGGGATAAAAGCGTGGTTTTTCCCGCTTTGTGCTATCAGCCGAAAATCAATAGATTGATTTTCCTAATTTATTTTCAAAACCTATTAGACTTGCTGCCATACATTATATGTTTGTCAGCAGTCTGAAGCAGGCAAAATGCCTGCTTTTTAAATATTCAATATTGTTATAATACGAATTATTGCATTGTATCTTGCGGCGCCACCACCATTTGCCCCACTGATCCTAAATCTGCTTTTTCTAAATTTTGACTGTAGAATAAAAATGGAAAATGGTTATAGGATGGCTGCATCATTTGCACTAATAATTCAACGCGGCCATCCACCCATACCGTATCTTTCCAGCCATAGTCTTCCGGTGGAGTTGGTTTACCATTACGGTTTAAAACCTTAAAACGCACACCTTCAATATGAAACGCTTGCGGTTCATTCGTCGTCACAACCCAACGCTCCCAATTACCTTGGAGACTTGAGAAATCGACCCTATTTGTATCAATGGTCGCATTGTTAATACCAAAACCATCATTAAGGTGAATATTGCGTTGTGTAATACTGGATGTGACTTGCGTTTTATCTTCAACTAATTGTGTCGGTAAGCCATCTGTTACTAATGACATTAATCCTGTCGCTTTGATAGTGAGTACATTCGTTGAAATTAAATTATTCGATGGCTCGAATAACCCCTTTAAGCGATCCATAAAAGTCGCCGACTCACCTGCCGTAATAGTTAACTCTTGCGTTTTAGCCATATCAATCAAAACTTCACGCCGTTCACCCGGCGCTAACGGTAGTTCTTGAACACTCACAGGGACGGTTAATAAACCTTGGTCAGATGCAATCAACGAAAATGGCCGGCCATCACTGATTTTCATTACATAATTACGGGAATTCGACGCATTTAATAACCGTAAGCGCACCCATCCTCGAGAAACTTCAATGTATGGATTTTGCACGCCGTTAACCAGTAATGTATCGCCTAAAAAGCCATTTTCATCCGCTTTGTATTCTGGAACGCCAAAATTATCTAAGCGCTTATCTTGAATAATGACCGGAAAATCATCAACACCATAGTGTTTCGGTAAACGCAGATTTTTCGTCACATCATCTTCAATGATCCACATCCCTAATAAACCATTGTAGACTTGTTCGCCCATTTTCCCTTGAGTATTCGCATGATACCAGAGCGTAGCTGCATTTTGGCGTATCGGGATCACCGGAGACCAGTCCGCATTAGGTGAAATTAACCGTGCGGCTCCACCTATTTGTGTTCCTGGTATTTGCAACCCACTTATTGTCATCGAAACGGCTTCAGGTAAGCGATTACTGTAAATAAGCTTAATATCATCGCCATTTTTTACTTTGACAGTCGGGCCAGGAGAAGAACCATTAACTCCCCAAATATCGGCTGAATACTTTCCATCAAAAGACCAATGAATTTTTTGTAATGTTAAAAATAATGGCTGTCCAGACCGTGATTCTAATAACGGTGGTACAGGTAAAGCTGCCGCTCCCTCTGCATTTGCATGAATAGGCGCATAGGACAAACATAGAGCCATCCCTGCCGCTATCAGGGTTTGGCATCGATTGAATGACATAAATTCTCCGCTAAACAAAATTCCAGCGCATTTTATTGTTTGATATTATAAATATTCAGCCAATGATATGGCTAATTTTAGGTTGGCGCTAGCAATATAACTACTTAGATACAACAATTTAAGACCGCAATAATTTGTGTGCCATGATATCGCGAAAAAAGGCTAAATTCTAAAAATATCTATCCAATATATTAAAATTTAATTAATAAGATTATAAATAGTAAGGGTAAGTAATTAGAAAAGGAAAGTTAGGCAGGTCGATAACAATAAAGACAGTTTATGCTACGCTCAATCTAAAATAATAGGCAATATTCACATATTGCCTATTATTAAAATAAATTCAATCAGTTAGGCTATTTACCCTGTTTTGACATCTCTTCAACCTCGAGATCGAGTTCTTTAATTTTGGCTTCCATTAAAGCATGGCAATGTTCCGATAATTCCCTCACTTGCTCACGGGTATAAAGTGATGTATCAATAGGGTCTAACATTTCAATAATTACGCTACCATTATTCCAACGGTTTAGCTTAATTTTACCTTGTGTACTCGAAACGCAAACAGGCACAATCGGCACCCCTGCTGCAATAGCTGCGTGAAATGCCCCAGTTTTAAATGGTAATAAACCACGGCCGCGACTACGCGTTCCTTCAGGGAACATCCATACGGATATTTTACGTTTTTTGATCTGGTCTGCGACTTGCGTGATCGTATTATGCGCCTTAGAACGATTCGCTCGGTCAATCAAAATATTCCCCGTGATCCAGTACAGAAAACCAAAAAATGGAATGTAAACCAAGCTTTTTTTACCGACTGTAACTGTTCTCGGTAATACCCCATTTGACATAGTCACCATGTCGTAATTGTTTTGGTGATTCCCAATATAAATACTCGGGCCATAACTTTTGGCTTTCTCAGGTACACGATTGATAACCTTAATCCCAAACACAACTGATAACCGCCCAAACATATGGCCGAATGTCATTACGTGTTTTGGGTTGCGTGGGCTAAACAAGCAGTAAATACCGCCGCCTACGCACACAAAAATAGTGTAGATAATGACAATGATCGCTCTAATCAGCGCTAACATACTAACCCCAAATTGTAAGGGGCTTCACAGCCCCATGATGAATATTGCCTGCTTAAAAACCTTCTGAACTTCATACTCAACAAGATTTATAAGGTTTGCCTTTGTTAATTATTCAGTATCTACTGGCTCAATATCAATACGCTCAATATTGTGCATTCCACGCGGTAATGACGTCCCTTTACGGCCACGTTCTGAGCGGTATTTTTGCAAGTCTTCTGCTTTAAATTTCAATTTCCGCTTACCAAAATGCAAGGTCATTGATGCCCCCACAGGCAAGATCATCAACCAAGTCAATAAATCATCACCCGTTGCCGCTTGCGCGCCGGCAATATTGATAATTTTATTACCTTTACCTTTTGAAAGTTGAGGTAAATCCGCTACAGGGAATATCAACATACGCCCCGCCTTGGTAATTGCCAATAGCAAATCTTCCTGCTCATTATGCAATTCAATTGGTGCTAATACTTTGGCATTTTCAGGTAAGGAGATTAAGGCCTTACCAGTTTTATTTTTAGTGACTAAATCATTAAAGGTACAAATAAAACCGTAACCTGCATCAGAAGCCATTAAATATTTCTGTTCGTCAGGCGCCATTAATACATGCTCAATGGTCGCACCGGGAGGCAGCGTTAATTTACCCGTTAGAGGCTCACCTTGACTACGCGCTGAAGGTAATTCCAGTGGGTCCACAGAATAACTGCGCCCTGTCGTATCAAGGAATACCGCCGCTTGGTTTGACTTGCCCCGTGCAGCTCCTTTAAAACCATCTCCTGCTTTATAATTTAGGTTAGTCGGTTCGATATCATGCCCTTTAGCACTACGCACCCATCCCATATCAGAAAGCACAACGGTAATCGGTTCTGACGGTAAAATCTCATGCTCGCTCATTGCTTTCGCTTCTTCGCGCTCATGCAATGGGGAGCGACGGTCATCACCGTAATCTTTGGCGTCAGATTGAATCTCTTTTTTAATCAACGTGTTTAAACGTCTCTCAGACCCCAAGATCGCTTGTAATTCATCACGCTCTTTGGCTAATTCGTCCTGCTCACCACGAATTTTCATTTCTTCGAGCTTCGCTAAGTGACGTAATTTTAATTCTAAAATCGCTTCCGCTTGGGTATCACTGATATTAAAACGTGACATTAAAACGGCTTTGGGTTCGTCTTCTGTACGAATAATTTCAATGACTTCGTCAATATTCAGATAGGCGATTAATAAACCATCTAAAATATGTAAACGTCTTAATACTTTTTCTAACCGATGATTTAAGCGGTTACGTACGGTTTGACGACGGTAAGCAATCCACTCATTTAAGATTTCAACCAACCCTTTGACCGACGGGCGATTATCCAGGCCAATCATATTAAGGTTAACGCGATAGCTACGTTCTAAATCGGTTGTCGCAAATAAATGTGTCATGACCTGTTCAAGGTCAACACGATTACTACGCGGAACAATCACTAAACGAGTTGGGTTTTCATGGTTTGATTCATCGCGTAAATCTTCAACCATCGGCAATTTTTTCGCACGCATTTGGCTGGCAATTTGTTCTAAGACTTTCGCCCCAGAAACTTGATGAGGTAGCGCCGTGATAACAGCATTACCATCTTCTTTTTCCCACACAGCACGCATGCGTACAGAACCGCGCCCATTTTGATAAATTTTACGGATATCATCACGGGAAGAAATAATTTCTGCTTCAGTTGGATAATCAGGCCCCGGTACAAATGCCATGATGTCATCAAGATTTAGTGTCGGTTTATCCAGTAAAGCAACCAACGCTTGGGCCACTTCTCGGGCGTTATGAGGCGGAATATCGGTCGCCATCCCAACTGCAATCCCCGTTGTACCGTTTAGTAGAATATTCGGTAAACGTGCCGGCAACATTTTTGGTTCGTTTAGCGTACCATCAAAGTTTGGTACCCAATCAACTGTGCCATGTCCAAGTTCGCTGAGTAAAATTTCAGCATATTTTGATAAACGTGATTCTGTATAACGCATTGCTGCGAATGATTTAGGGTCATCGGGTGCCCCCCAGTTTCCTTGGCCATCCACCAGCGGGTAGCGGTAAGAAAATGGCTGCGCCATCAACACCATCGCTTCATAACAAGCGCTATCACCATGCGGGTGATATTTACCGAGAACATCGCCCACCGTTCTGGCGGACTTTTTGTATTTCGCAGTGTTGCTTAAGCCAAGTTCTGACATCGCATACACAATACGGCGCTGAACAGGTTTAAGCCCATCGCCAATAAATGGTAATGCCCTATCCATGATGACGTACATCGAATAGTTCAGATAGGCATTTTCAGTGAAGGCATGCAGCGGTAAACGCTCTACACCATCATGAGTAATTTCACTCATTCAATTCGTTCCTTTCTCATCGCAATTCGGATATTAGACATCAATTTCAGCCATATCGCCTTTTTCTTGCAGCCAATTACGGCGATCTTCAGAGCGTTTTTTAGCAAGAAGCATATCCATGACAGCAAGTGTTTCTTGGTAGTTTTCATCATCGATAATTAGCTGTACAAGACGACGAGTATTTGGATCTAATGTCGTTTCACGTAATTGCAGTGGGTTCATTTCACCCAACCCTTTAAAACGCTGAACATTGGGTTTACCGCGCTTGCGGCTAAGACGTTCAAGCACAGCATTTTTTTCGCTTTCATCAAGGGCGTAAAACGTTTCTTTACCTAAATCGATACGATATAACGGTGGCATTGCCATATAGACATGCCCTGCTTTTACTAATGTTGGGAAATGACGGACAAATAATGCACATAACAGTGTAGCAATATGCAAGCCATCGGAGTCCGCATCCGCAAGGATACAAATTTTCCCATAACGTAATTGGCTAAGGTCTTCGCTATCAGGGTCTATCCCAATGGCAACAGAGATATCATGTACCTCTTGGGAAGCTAAAACTTCATCAGAAGACACTTCCCATGTATTGAGGATTTTACCGCGCAACGGCATGATAGCCTGATATTCGCGGTCACGGGCTTGTTTTGCTGAGCCCCCTGCGGAGTCCCCTTCTACAAGGAACAATTCCGTCATACTCAAGTCTTGCGAGCTACAATCGGCTAATTTACCCGGTAATGCAGGGCCACTGGTGAGTTTTTTACGCACCACTTTTTTCGCTGCACGCATTCGACGTTGCGCGCTAGAAATTGCCATTTCTGCGAGTTGTTCAGCCACTTGCACGTTCTGGTTAAGCCATAAACTGAAAGCATCTTTTACCACACCCGAAACAAACGCTGCACATTGACGCGAAGACAGGCGTTCTTTCGTTTGCCCTGCAAATTGAGGGTCTTGCATTTTAACGGAAAGCACATAAGTGCAGCGCTCCCAAATATCATCTGCGGAGAGCTTAACACCACGAGGCAATATATTACGGAATTCGCAAAACTCACGCATTGCATCAAGCAACCCTTGGCGTAAACCATTAACATGGGTTCCACCTAGTGCTGTTGGGATAAGATTGACATAACTTTCTGTTAGTAATTCACCGCCTTCAGGTAACCAGAGCAACGCCCATTGCGCCGCTTCAGTTTCCCCAGAAAATTCGCCTGTAAACGGTTTCGGCGGCAGCGCTTCAAGGCCGTCAATCGACTCCATTAGGTAATCGGTCAACCCGTCACTGTAGCACCAGCTTTGCTCTGTATTGTTGAGCTTATCCTTAAACGTGATTTTCACGCCGGGGCATAAAACAGCTTTAGCTTTTAAATTATGAGTTAAACGAGTTACTGAAAATTTTGGGCTATCAAAGTAGCTACCATCAGGCCAAAAATGCACGCTAGTGCCTGTGTTACGTTTGCCACAAGTCCCAATTACATGCAAATCTTCAACCTTGTCGCCGTTCTCAAAGGCAATTTGATACATTTGGCTATCACGACGAACAGTAACTTCAATACGTTTTGATAACGCATTGACGACAGAAATCCCAACACCATGCAAACCACCTGAAAACTGGTAGTTTTTATTGGAGAATTTTCCCCCTGCATGTAATTGCCCCAGAATCAGCTCAACTGCTGACACTTTCATTTCAGGGTGGATATCGACAGGCATACCGCGCCCATCATCGATTACTTCAAGGGATTGATCGGCATGTAAAATAACTTCGATGTGGCTCGCGTGCCCCGCAAGCGCTTCATCGACGCTATTATCAATTACTTCTTGAGCCAGATGGTTCGGTCGACTGGTGTCGGTATACATCCCCGGACGACGGCGAACAGGCTCTAAACCACTGAGGACTTCAATGGCCTCTGCGTTATAACTAGATTGAGTCATGTTGTCATTCTGCGGTAATAGGTGATTAATTGAACTATTCAATCAGTGAGTTACTGTTGATAATAACAGTGTTCATACGTTTTGACACTATTTCTCTGCCAATTGAAGGAAATCAACAATTTGAGAAAAGTAAGCTTCAAAACCAATAAAGGCATGATTACCGTCAGGTTCCACAGTTTGTTTGCACTTTGAAAGATAGGCAACTGCCTCTCGATAATCAAGTACTTCATCGCCCATTTGCTGTAGCAACCAGATAAGTTGAGGAGATGCGAGTCTTTCAATGTATAAGGATTTTAGCTCATGGATATGCTTTTCTTCCAACACATATTGTTCATGAGTATATGGGTTTGTATTGTCGCCTAAGTAATCTTGCAGTAAATCAAAAGGACGCACTGCGGGGTTTACAACGACGGCTGGGAGCTGATAACGCTCTGAAAACCAAATCGAAAAATAACCGCCTAGTGAAGATCCAACTAACCCCATTTTTTCATGCTGATGCTGTTGGATAATATCATCTAACATCGCTTGAGCTTGCTGAGGGTAATTCGGCAATTGCGGTACAAGCATATTAATATGTGGATAATTATCGCCAATCCATTGCTTTAAGTTATTAGCTTTAGCGGATTGAGGTGAGCTATTAAAACCATGAATATAAAGTAGAGTAGACATAAGCGAATTAATAACCGTCAGAGTCAAGGTCAGGACTAAACTCCTTTGTGTCTAAACGGTGAACGCGGGTTGTAATATGCCTTTGACTTTGTTCATTAATGCTTAATTCTAAATATCGCCAACCCGGCGCGACAGTATCAAGGGCAAAATTAGTACAGTGAGGTTTAAATTGTACGCAAGTAGAAGGCGTAGCTAATAACCGAATCCCATGCCAGTTTTCATCCATTTCTTGGTGAATATGGCCACATAGCATCGCTTTAACATTTGGGTAGTTTTTTAAGTAGTCAGCTAAAATATGTGAATTTCTCAAACTGTGCTGATCAAGCCAAGTACAACCCGAAGCTAGAGGGTGGTGATGCAGCATAATCAATGTAGTACGTTCAGGTTCAGCATCTAAGCTGGCTTTCATCCATTCCAATTGTTGTTCAGAAAGCTCACCATGAGGTACATCTTGAAGTTGGCTATCAAGCATCAGAATTTGCCATTCGTCGCCAATTAAAATTTGTTTAGCACTTGAAATCCCAGCAACTCGCAGTGTTTCTACCATGGCAGGTGGGTAGTCATGATTACCAGGAAGCCATACACAAGGGGCAGGAATACGCGCAATACCATCCGCAAAATGCTGATAAGCTTGTGGTGATTGGTCTTGAACCAGATCCCCTGTCGCAACAATTAAATCAATTGGAAGATTTTGCTCTGTGATAGCATCAAGTACCGCCTGATAGCTACGGTAAGTATTTACCCCTAAAAGCGTATTTTCTGTATTAGCAAAAAGATGCGTATCAGTAACCTGTAAAATTCTCACAATTTTAGAGTTCTTCGCAGTCACTTCAAGCTGGCTGTCCAAAAGTATTCCTTTCCTTAAATATTATTTAGTACCTAATCTATTCATTAAAGCTATATAAAAGCTAAACATACTTGCAACTATCTTAAAACTTTACTTTCTAACTTTCTGATAATCAGCACACACTTCACCAGATTAATCGTTATTTAAAACTGTTTCATCCACTTTTCATAAAGTTTTTGCTGGTTAAGTTGTAACCACTGAATCGCAATAACGGTGGCTGCATTATCAATTGTGCCATCTTCAACCCATTGATAAGCTTGTTCTCGGCTAACCACATGCACACAAATATCTTCATTTTCTGACGCTAACCCATGCACCCCTTTCGCATGGCTGCTATCGACTTCACCGATAAATACATGCATACGTTCAGTCGTACCACCTGGGCTAGAAAGATAACTTACTGCTTTTTCAGTACGACCAATAATAAGCCCAGCTTCCTCAATGGCTTCACGACGAATAACCTCTTCGGGTGATTCGTTTGGCTCTATCATTCCAGCAACTGCTTCAAGTAACCAAGGTGTTTCGCTAGTTTCGATCGCAGGCAACCGAATTTGTTCAATTAAAACAACAGCATCTGTTTTCGGATCATAGGGTAAAACCACACCAGCATGACCACGTTCAAAAACCTCACGGCAAATTTCTTTACTCCATCCGCCCGCGAAAAGGCGATGTCTAAATTGATATTCAACCATTTGAAAAAAACCGTTAAATAATTTACGCTTGGATATAATTTCAACATCATTTTTGCCATATTTAATTGGCTGCTTTATTTGTTTTGTCATTGCATTCTCCAAACCCAATTATTCCATCTTAAGGAAATAATTGTGGATTAAAACAGTTTTTAAGGTTTTTTAACCTCAGATGAGGTAATGTTTAATAAATTGAGACAAAATGGCACAAAAGGCTACCGTTAATAGAAGTGATACTCTGTTACAATAAGCGCCATTATTCAAATCTAAGAGCAACGTAGTGTCTGTTTTTAATAACTGTCTCTAAAACGGATAATTTAATCTCTATCGCCTAGTTAGGCATGGTACGTTTTAGGCAACAGACTCAACTTAATTTGCTGTTTAATCAAGGAATCAAAATGAAGAAACTGCTTCCCCTTTTAATTTCGATGAGTTTTGTGGGTCTCAGTACCAATAGCTATGCAGAAGATTTACTACAGGTTTACCAAAAATCCAAAGAAAGTAACCCTGAGTTAAGAAAATCATTAGCAGAACGTAATCAAGCTTTTGAAAAAATTAATGAATCTCGTAGCCCATTATTGCCACAATTAGGTTTAGGTGCAGGAGCTAGCTACGGAAGCGGTTACCGTGATGCAAGAAACACTGAAAGCACAGGTTTAAATGCTTCACTGAAACTGACCCAAGTTGTGTTTGATATGTCTAAATGGCGTCAATTAACTATCCAAGAAAAAACAGCGGGTATTTCTGATGTCACTTACCAAACAAGTCAGCAGCAATTAATTTTAGATACTGCAATTGCGTATTTTAACGTATTAAAAGCGATTGACGCGTTATCTTATATTGAAGCGAATAAAGAAGCTGTTTATCGCCAATTAGACCAAGTGACACAACGCTTTAACGTTGGGCTTGTTGCTATTACTGACGTGCAAAACGCTCGTGCAAACTATGATAGCGTTATTGCACAAGAAGTTGCAGGCCGTAACGAGTTAGAAAATGCGATTGAAAAATTGCGTCAAGTCAGCGGCGTGTACTATAACCAACTTGCCTCTTTAAATATCGACCGTTTTAAAACCAATGAACTGGGCGATATCAACGCTATCTTAAAAGAAGCGGAAGAGCGTAACCTCAGCCTGTTAAGCGCACGTTTAGCACAAGACGTTTCTCGTGAAAACATCCGTTTAGCGGAAACAGGTCACATGCCAACGGTTAGCCTTGATGCCTCAACATCAGTCACAAATAGCTACCAACACGGTAGTGGCTATAATGACCCAACAACAGGGTTATCAGGCGCACGCAATAGCTATAACGGCCAAAATAGCATTGGCTTAAATTTAAGTATTCCACTGTATACTGGTGGTGCAGTAAGTTCTCAGGTTGAACAAGCACAATATGGTTTCCAAGGTGCTAGTGAGCAACTAGAAAGCGTTTACCGCAATGTGATTCAGTTAGTTCGCTCATCATTTAATAACGTAGCATCGTCAATCAGTAGTATTAATGCTTACAAACAAGTCGTTGTTTCTGCACAAAGTTCATTAGATGCGATGGAAGCTGGCTATCAAGTAGGAACACGTACTATTGTTGACGTATTGACAGCAACAACAGCGCTATACCAAGCGAAACAGAATCTGTCTAATGCTCGTTACGACTACATGATTAACCAACTGAATATCGAATTTGCTCGTGGCACATTGAACGAAGACGATATTGCACGCCTGAATGCGAATTTGGGTAAAGAGATTTCAACCTCTGCAAGTAGTATTATCCGTAATACCAATGCGCCAAAAATGAACTAAAATATTTAGCTCATGTGAAAATGACATAATGACCCGCTTACATAGCGGGTTATTTTTTTGAGGGTAATCCTGCAAACCACTTAGAATTGCTAATTTGTACTAATTAAACCGTTTATAACGCCTTTTCATTAGCCACGGGCACAATTTCAGTGAATTCTCACTCTTATTACTACGCATTAGAGCAAAAAACAACCTACACTTAATATATTGATATAAAATAAAAATATTATTTTTCTCTTCAAGAAACGCCATGCTAATTAGGGAAAAATAGCAGAAAGTTATCAAAATGATAAATTCAGCTCATTTCTCCTATATTTCTGCTTTAATTTTCAGCGTTTATCCCCTATCCTAGAGCTAACATCTAAAAACATCTTACTTAATTTAATTCAGGGTAATTACCATGACCATGAAGCGTACCAAAAATATTAACCAGAGCGCCTTCCGTAAGTCTTGGCGTTCATACCGTTTAGCACCTGTGGCTGTTGCGGTTAGTGCTGTATTTATGCTTTCCGCTTGTGAAGAAAGCGATGAAACCGTATCACTGTACACCAATGCGCAAGATTGTAGCCAAGCGAACCCATCGCAAGCAGAACAGTGCACTATCGCCTACAATAATGCTCTACAAGAAGCAGCTAAAACCGCACCTAAATATGAAACTCAAGCTGACTGCATCGCTGAGTTTGGTGAATCAATGTGTACTCAAGCTCCAGCCCAAGCAGGCCTTGCAGGTACTAGTTCAACCAATGGTGAACAAACGGCTCAAGCACAAAGCAGCGGCGGCAGCATGTGGATGCCATTAATGATGGGTTATATGATGGGCCGTATGATGGGCGGTAGCGCTGCATCACAACCATTATTCAGCTCGAAAAACCCAGCTAGCCCAGCCAACGGTAAGTTTGTTGATGCATCAGGTAAAAGCTATGGTCCTGCAGTTGCAGGTGGTCGTTCAATGAGCGTACCAAAAACAGCCATGGCACCTAAACCACCAACAACTTCAACCGTTACCCGTGGTGGTTTTGGTGACACCGTAAATAAACAAGCGATGGCACAACGTTCATCTTCTTCTGCAAAATCAACCTCTTCTTCCCGTTCGATGGGTGGTTGATAAGTAATGAAACGAGTTCCTATAGTAGAGCGCCCAAACTGGCGCGAAAAAGCCTCTGAATTTGGTTTTGAATTTCATACTATGTATGGTGAGCCATACTGGTCAGAAGATGCGTATTACCAATTCACTATGGCACAGATTGAAGAAATCGAAGATGCAACCGAGCAGTTGCATCAAATGTGCCTAAAAGTGGTTGAGCGTGTTGTTGAAAGCGATGAGTTAATGGCGCGTTTTCAGATCCCTAAGCATTGCTGGGAATTTGTTCGCAGTTCATGGAAAAGCGAGCAACCTTCTTTATATTCCAGGCTTGACCTCGCTTACGATGGTATTAACCCACCTAAGCTATTGGAAAACAACGCGGATACTCCAACCTCATTATATGAGTCTGCATTTTTCCAATGGATCTGGCTAGAAGATCAAATTGAAGCAGGAAAACTCCCTGAAAACGCCGATCAGTTTAATAGCATTCAAGAGCAATTGATCGAGCGCTTTACACAATTAAAAGATCAGTATGGTTTCCGTTTGTTGCATATGTCTTGTTGCCGTGACACAGAAGAAGATCGCGGTACCGTTCAATATTTACAAGACTGTGCAAATGAAGCCGGTATTGCCACTGAATTCTTATATATCGATGAAATTGGTCTAGGTGAAAAAGGTGAATTTTCGGATACACAAGATCAGGTGATTAGTAACCTGTTCAAGCTATATCCGTGGGAATTTATGCTAAGAGAAATTTTCTCGACTAAATTGCAAGACGCTGGTGTACGCTGGTTAGAACCTGCATGGAAGAGCATCATTTCTAATAAAGCTTTATTGCCTATGTTATGGGAAATGTTCCCTGAGCACCCTAATTTACTGCCTGCTTATTTTGCGGATGGCAAAACCCAACCTGAACTCGAAAAATACGTTATAAAACCACTATTCTCTCGGGAAGGTGCTAATATCCGTATTATCGAAAATGGTAAAGAAATTGCAGCCGCGGATGGCCCTTACGGCGAAGAAGGTATGATTATTCAACAGTTCCACCCACTTCCACAATTTGAAGGTAACTACACCTTAGTCGGAAGCTGGTTGGTGAATGATCAACCTGCGGGGATCTGTATTCGTGAAGACAAAGAATTGATCACTCAAGATTTATCACGTTTTTATCCACATACGATCGTCGACTAATCATACTTAAAGCTAAAAATGAAGCCCAAACATAACAATATGATTTGGGCTTTTTTATAAAGCAATTGTATTGCAGAAAAATTTATCCTACCTGAATAGACAACATACTTAGCGATGCCGACACAATTCCTTCAATCGGTGTACTAATCTCTTCTTGACCATCCCAAGTGCCTAAAATTGGTAAAATAGGCAAGTAATGTTCTGGTGATGGGTTCGATAATTTGCCATCTTCACGTTCCAATCCGCTAGCTAGTGGATGTGGCGTTTCATGACTTTTCAGGTTGTCATACACAAATTTCTCAAAAGATACTGCCCACGGGTATGGCTCAGCATGGGAATTTTGCCAATTCATCGCCCGTAAATTGTGTACAACATTGCCACTCCCCATAATCAATACACCTTCATCCCTTAGAACGGATAGTTTTTTTCCAAGGTCATAGTGCCAAGTAGCAGGCTTGCTACCATCGATACTTAATTGGATTACGGGGATATCGGCTTCTGGATACATACGTACCAAAATTTCCCACGTACCATGGTCTAATCCCCACTCTTGTTCATCAAGGTAAATTGGCTCAGGGGCTAATAATGAGGCAACTTGCTGAGCTAATTCAGGCGAACCGGGGGCAGGATATTCGATTTGGTACAATGCTTCGGGGAACCCACCAAAATCATGAATCGTTTTCGGTTTTAACATCGAAGTAACTGCGGTTCCACGCGTATACCAGTGGGCTGAAATTACCAAAATTGCACTTGGTCGAGGTAAAGCTTTACCGAGTTTCTCCCACGCTTGGGTATAAGGATTATCCTCAATTGCGTTCATGGGGCTACCATGACCAATAAAAATGGCAGGGATCTTATTTTTTACCACTGAAGTATTTAGTGACATGATGATTTCAACTCCAACTCAATTAGTTTCTTCCTACAGCATACGCTTTCCTGTTAAAAACACAGTGGGCTAATTGTGAGTATGATCATCAAAAAAATTGAAAAGGCCACGAGGTGTGCAACTCAGTGGCCTTAATAACATTCTATATGCTTAACGTACTATCAATAATTTAAATAAGTTAGCTTATTTTAGCCTATTAATATTTAAACTTATCAAAATCTCTATCTAGAACTCTTCCTCGAAATATGACGAGGATCAGCTCGCTTTCTTCTCGGACTGAAGACGGTACTGCACTAAATCTTCAATTGTCACAACCGTCAAACCATGCTGCTTACCAAATGCTGCCACTTCAGGGGTGCGAGCCATAGAGCCATCATCATTAGTCAACTCACACAGCACACCGGCAGGTTTGAAACCTGCTAGAGTTGCAAGGTCGATAGACGCTTCAGTATGGCCACGACGCGCTAATACCCCACCATCACGCCCACGTAATGGGAAAACATGGCCTGGGTGATTTAGGTCGGCAGGAACCGCACTATCAGCAATAGCAGCACGAATAGTGGTGATACGATCCGCCGCAGAAACACCTGTTGTCACGCCTTTTGCCGCTTCGATGGTAACCGTAAAACCCGTTTGGTTTTGGCTGGTGTTATTTTCCACCATCATTGGTAATTCGAGCTGCTTGCGACGTTCTTCAGTGATACAAAGACATACGATCCCACTGCTATAACGAATGGTAAATGCCATCTGCTCAGCAGTCATGGTTTCTGCAGCAAAAATTAAATCGCCCTCGTTCTCACGATCTTCATCATCAAGAACAAGAACACCCTTACCTTGGCGTAAAGCCTCGATAGCATTTTCAACACGCTCGATAGGATTACCGAATACAGAAAGTAGCGAATGATCCATGGTAAAAAACCTCTTAAATAGTTATTAACTAGTTACCAGAATCAAGGCAGTCTTAGGAATACGAGAAATGGTGAATATATAAATAGCCAACAACAGGCTTTTACCTATTCAGGTATGTAGAACACTATTGTGCGTAACAGCACAAACATGCAGATACAGTTAATTCTCTCCCATCCGGACTATAACCGTCGGCCCCAGATTCACACTGGGTCTGCTGACCTTTACCACAAAATGGTAAAGCGCTCGCGGGCTTCATGCGTGATGCATGTTTACCGCCGGTGGGGACTTTCACCCCGCCCTGAGATATACGCAATTAATATAACGCCAATAATTCAAGTTCGCAACGATGATAATCAAAATTGGCGAATGACTCACACTTTTAGTCAAAAAACATGAATAAAAACTTAGAGTTATCACGGTTAATTTCACTACCTTAGACGAATAGCAAGCTGCTTTCGTCACAGATAATACAACGAGGCCTTTTCACTAACTAATTCGAGCTAGCACAAGGCGAAAAGAGGTATTACACTACACTTAATATTATCTTGATTAACTGAAGGACCCGCGAATGCTCGATCCGAAAAAAATTGAACAAGTTGCCCGCCAAATTCAAGGCGCTTTACCGCAAGGCGTACGTGATTTAGGTGAAGATTTCGATAAAAAACTGCGTTCACTATTACAATCACAACTGGGTAAATTAGACTTAGTCAGCCGTGAAGAATTTGATATTCAAACTCAAGTTTTATTACGTACCCGCGAAAAATTAGCGAAAATGGAACAACGTGTTAGTGCACTCGAAGCTCACTTTAGCGAAGAAAAAAACACACAGTAACCTAAAAATTAAAAGTGACGCCTAATCATAAGGGTCACTTTTGACGTTATTTTACCACCGAGTCAGGCAACAATTCTCGTTCAATCAATTCGACAATATACTGATTTTTCGAAATATTATAAGCTGCTGTCGCTGCATTTAAATATGCTTCTAAACGGCTCGGGTAACGTAACGTAAATGATTTTACTGTTTCTTGTTCTTTGAACGGATCAATTCCTTCTTCTTTGCAAACTGCAATATATTCCGCCAAAGAAATACGAGCTTCTTTTTTTAACCCATCAATGCTATCAGCTACAAAATCACAGTAACCACTGACATCTAAAAATTTGCCACGAAAGGCTTTAATTTCAGCCTCATAGATAACTGATGCAGGGTGACCGTCTATCGTCATCACATTACTGCTTTTAATCATATTCCACCCCTATCGTATTTTCTAGCCACTCACGTAAACCATTCACTGCGCCTTTATCCAATGTATTCCCTGGATGAGGCTGATGTGTCAGAAATAAAGAACCTTGTAAAACAAACCTGCGACGTGAACCACTTCCATACTTTATAGCACCGCTGAAATGCTCAACTAGACTTGTTACATCACCCCATTTGATCCCTGACTTTGGTGGAATTGTGAGTGTATCCACCATCGTTTTACGGTGCTTGGAACTCAGTTCCCTCATTTTTATCATCGTCTATTCCATGACGTCATATTGTGATATCACAATTTAAAACAAAAAAAATATGACGTCAACAATTGACGTCATGTTGATTTTAGACAAATAAAAACCTCACTTGGCTTGAAGTTCCATAGTGAGGTTTTTTAATAGCTAATAATAAATTAGCTCGTTTTCATGATATTTTTAATGATATTGGTTGTAGAAATACCATCTTCAAAGTTAAGGACTTTGACCTCGCCTCCCGCGGCCCACACTTCCGCACTGCCCGCTATCTCTTCAGGGCGGTAATCCCCCCCTTTAACTAAGATGTCTGGCAGTACTTCTGCGATTAAGCGTTGCGGCGTGTCTTCTTCAAAAGCAACGACCCAATCCACCGCGCCTAACGCCCCTAGAACGGTCATACGTTGCTCCAGTGGGTTGACGGGACGTGTTTCACCTTTTAAGCGGCGTGTCGATGCGTCGCTATTTACAGCCACAATCAGACGGTCTCCCAATTTACGTGCATTGGCTAAATACGACACATGACCTGCATGGAGAATATCAAAACAACCATTCGTCATCACCACACGCTCACCGCGCTGCCTTGCATTCGCAACGGCTTGTTTCAATTCACTTTCGGTCATCACACCAAACCCGGTGTCAGCACGGCCACGAATGGCATTTTCCAATTCAATTGGCGAAACCGTGGAGGTCCCTAATTTACCCACGACCACGCCTGCTGCGGCATTAGCCAATGCGCAGGCTTCATGTAATGGCCGGCCAGATGCAATAGATGCTGCAAGTACGCCGATTACGGTGTCCCCGGCTCCTGTTACGTCAAACACTTCTTGCGCCTGAGTCGGTAAATGCAATGGCGCTTCATCACGACGAATTAAGCTCATACCTTGTTCTGAGCGCGTAATTAACAGTGCCTTAAGCTCCAATGACTGAAGCAGCTTCATGCCTTTTTCTTCAACGTCTTGATTGTCTTTACATGCCCCAACAATCGCTTCAAACTCAGACATGTTTGGCGTTAGTAATGTCGCCCCGCGGTAACGTTCGAAATTGTTGCCTTTCGGGTCAATCAAGACTGGAACATTGGCCTTGTTGGCAAGCGCTATCATCTTCTCGACGTGAGTTAATGCCCCTTTTGCGTAATCAGATAACACCAGAGCACCAATATGAGGTAACGCCTGTTCAATGCGTTCTAACACAGGTGCGACATCAACATTGTCAAAACCTTCTTCAAAATCAAGACGGATAAGTTGCTGATTACGTGAAAGTACACGTAATTTAGTAATCGTTGGATGGGTTGGAATAGCGACAAAATCACAACGCACCTGCACCGCATTTAAATTTTCAGTCAGCGCTTTTGCTGCGTCATCAATCCCAGTTAACCCGACAAGGCGTGAATTTGCCCCTAACGAGGCAATGTTCATCGCGACGTTAGCCGCACCTCCGGGACGCTCTTCTACCATCGTGACTTTAACGACCGGAACAGGGGCCTCTGGCGAAATACGGTTTGCAGGACCATGCCAATAACGGTCTAACATAACATCACCAACCACCAGCACACCGGCTTGTTTATAATCCGGAAGAGTTACTTTCATCCTGCACTCCAGTTTTAAAAAGGAAATCTGATAATAATTAGCAACAATACTAGCATATTGCGCTATTTAGCTAAATAAAATGCGTTTATTCCTTATTCCTCAAGCCATTTTTGCCAACTCGCTAAAACTTGTTCACGTTGTTGAGTAAATTGGGTCATTTCAACACGGCTTGGCAATGATTGTAATGCTAAGTGATGAAGTTCATTACGCATCGTAACATACGCTTGAGTTAAGGCATTCGCTTCATCTTCTGGCATAAAGCCATATTGCGCCATCAACTCGAAAATACGCACATTATCGGACCAACGCGTTAACACATTATTTACTGTGGCAAAACGCAAAACTAAGTATTGTGCGATAAATTCAATATCAGTGATCCCACCGGGATCGGCTTTTAAATCGAACTCATTGGCTTGATGGCTTCCTAAGTGCTGATGCATTTTCAACCGCATATCACGCACTTGCTGCTGCAAAGTGTGAGGGTCTCTTGGCATACACAGAGTTTCGTGGCGAGTCTGTATAAATTGCCGTTGTAAATCCTCATCACCAAATACCATTCGGGCTCGTATGAGCGCTTGATGCTCCCATGTCCAAGCCTCATTTTTTTGGTAATCATCAAATGATTGTATCGTACTGACTAACATCCCTGACTCACCGGAAGGCCTGAGCCGCGCATCAACTTCATACAACACGCCTGAAGGTGTTCGAGTGCTAAACAAGTGGATAATGCGCTGAGCAACACGTAAGTAAAATTGGCGTGCATCAATGGAGCGTTCACCATTGGTAACCACATCTAAGGGGCAATCAAAAAGAAAAACGAGATCTAAGTCAGAGCCATAGCCCAATTCCCAGCCGCCTAGCTTTCCATAACCTAATACCGCAAACCCATATTGTTTTTTGTCACTTTGCGCTAGATGTGCTGGCTCACCATAACGTTTTACCATTTTTTGCCATGCTTGGTGTACTACCGCATCAATAATCGCCTCGGCGAGGTAAGTCAGATGATCACTGACTTTCATTACGGGTAAAACACCTGAAATATCTTCAGCAGCGATACGCAATAACTGGGCTTGTTTGAATTGACGTAATGCTTCCAATTGTTGTTCTTCGTCATCTTCAGGAACGCGCATTAAATATTGGCGCAACTCGTCACGGTAAGCGGTTAATGGTAGAGGTTGGTATAACGATTGAGGATCGAGCAATTCATCAAGTAACAATGGGTGACGGGCTAACTGCTCTGCTATCATTGGTGAAGCCGCACATAGGCGAATAACGTGCGTCAAAACTTCATCAAATTCAAGCATTAGCTCTAGGTAAGTTGTGCGGCTAACAATGCTCAATAACAGTGGTGTGATACGCTCAATAACTTGTCCTGCATCATCACGCTCACCGACTTTAGCCAATAATTTAGGCATCAGCTCATCAAGAACATCCCGTCCACGAGGGCCAATTGTGCGTTTATTGAGGTCATGACGGAACATCACTATGCCATGAATAATGCGTTGTGCAATCTCTTCATTTTTAGACGGTAAATAGGTGGCTAATTCTTCTTTTGATAATTCACTTTGCCATAATGTGATGTAGATTTCATCAAATACATCATTGTTCTCAGTGTCATCTTCCTGGCCTATTTGCTCAGTAAATATTTGATGCACTGCCGCCATTTTCTGACTCAAAACCTGATAAAATGCAGGCCAATCAGCAAACCCCATTCCCCACGCTAAACGCGCTTGGTTTAAAGCATCTTCAGGGAGAGTTTGTGTCTGTTGGTCATCGATACTTTGCAGTAAATTTTCGGCTCTACGCAAGAAAAGGTAGCTATCTTGCAGAATATTAACTTGATCTTCGGTTAATAATGCGAGTTCTCGGATACCTTGTAGCGTTGAAAATAAGGATTGTGACTGTAAAACAGGTTCCCGTCCCCCTCTAATTAACTGGAAAACCTGTGAAACAAATTCAACTTCACGAATGCCTCCAGCCCCTAATTTGATGTTATTGACCAAACCACGGCGCCGAACCTCCCGCTCAATCATATTTTTCATATTGCGTAAGGATTGGATCACGCTAAAGTCAATATAGCGACGATAGACGAAAGGACGCAAAAGTTTTCGTAAACACTCCTCATAATGGAGGCTATCAGCGCCCATAATACGAGCTTTAACCATCGCATAGCGTTCCCAATCACGCCCTTGTTCTTGGTAATAGTCCTCAAGCGCGGAAAAGCTAAAAACCAGCGGCCCGCTATCACCAAATGGCCGCAAACGCATATCGACCCGATAGACAAAACCATACTCAGTCACTTGGTCAAGTACGCGAATTAGTTTTTGCCCTAAACGAGTAAAAAATTGCGCGTTATCTAACTCTTTTCTGCCACCTTGGGTAACCCCATTTTCTGGGTATGCAAAAATCAGATCAATATCTGAAGAAAAATTGAGCTCTCTGCCCCCTAATTTTCCCATTCCTAAAATCAATAGCGGCTGAGGCTTTCCTTCTACATTACAAGGCGTTCCCCATGACTGACGATATTCTTGATACAACCAGTCGCGCGCCGCAACAACCAAGGTTTCCGCCAATACACTGAGCTGATAAATCGTTTCTTTTTGCGAGCTTATTTCCAGTACTTGCATCCATGCGCAGCGCACTAACATATGATGACGAAATGAGCGCAGCACTTGCATCAAGTGCTCTTCGTTGTTAACAGATGACAAGTCTTGAGCTAACCATGACGCATAACTTTTCCATTCATCGGCTTTGGGTGGTTGAGAGCGAATTTCAAGTAAAAACCGTGAATGTGCCAATACCTGCTTTAACACAAAATCACTAAAACTAAGCACTTGAATTTCTTGTTCATTTAACGGTAATAATTCATTCGCTTGTTCTGCTAATTGTCTTAAAACGCGTTCACCTTGGCTTTGTAATAATTTAGGAAAAGCATGCATATTATCAATACCTTAATGAGCTTCTTGATAGGTTAAAGCACTTAACCATTGGATAAAGGCTAATTTACATTTTAACCACTGGCTGCTATAGCAAAAATCCTCGGCACTAACCGCTTCATTGGCAATATCCGAACGTAATTGTTCTAGCGGAGTGTCATGAATAAAGTGAGGCGCAGAATTTTGGTAATGGACTAAAAATGCCTGAACAAAGCGTAAAAACTCACTAAAGCCTTGGCGCGCATTGCTGCCATTGGCTAGCCAATAGGCTTCATGCTGCTGACAAAGTAATTGCATATGAGTTAATGACTTTTCGAGAGGTTGCTCTTCATAGTCAAACAACGAGTCTGGGCGAGTTAATGGTTCTTTTGGCGGCGATAACAATGAATATCCGCGCGCAGCTTTGCTAAGTGATGACAAATGCAGACCATCGATATCTGCAAATTTCTTTGCTAAATTAAGTACATCAGCAATAAAGCCTTTTTTGAGCTCTAATTCAAACTCTTGAATAGGCAAATCCTTTGCGCCTGAGGAAATTTCGCCTTGATCAAAAACCACTTCTATTTCGCTATCTTCAAAAGTCACTAACCATTTTTCACGGGTAAAATTAGTGCTAAAGAGGATATTTAATTCAGGCTGAAGCTGAGAAATATCAGTTCCTTCGGGCCAAATTTCAGCAGGTAATGCAGCTAAATCAAGCTCTGGCGAATCAATGTCAACATTATATTCAGGCCGTTGGTGTAAACCGCCAATCGCCTGCCCTGCTGTTTTCATAGTCATTTCATAACGACCATCACAACCTCGGATGCGTAAGCCCATATCCCACTGACGTAGCTGCTTATTTGCCGTATCAAAGTAGATATTAGTTAACTTCATCGGCTCACTGTATTGGTGAGACAATGTCGATAGACACTGCCGTACAGCCTCTATTGCGGAACTCTTAGCGGCAAGTTTGAGTTCAACCTCTACGTGGCTCATACATATCCTTATTTAATTATTTTATTTCACTTCTCTCATATTACCCCAATCGAGCTAAGCTGAGAAAAGAATCTGTATGGTAATCAAAAATTCTACCTGTCATATTTCTTTCAGTGAGTTATATTGAAAATAGAGTAAAAATAAGGGTAATTTAGACAGTTAGGATAGTTCTCATTCTCCTTTAGAGTGTAGAGACATCTGCGTTTAGGGTTTGCACCCTTACACTTTACTCATTAATATTCAAATAATATAAAACTCACTCACCATCAAAAGACTGTAAATACCATGCGAAAAATTCCATTATTATTAATTTCAATCATGGGGCTAGGCCTTTCCTTAAATTCACACGCAGCAGAAAAACGTTATGTGTCAGATGATTTATCCACATACGTTCATAGTGGACCTGGCACAAAATATCGTATTGTAGGTACGCTCAATGCCGGGGAAGCGGTTGAATTGCTCTCCACAGATAACAAGTTCGCACAAGTCCGTGATGAAAAAGGCAGAACGGTCTGGTTACCCGTTGACCAACTCAGCAATACGCCAAGTATGAAAACCCGAATTCCAGAACTTGAAGCTGAGAACCAAAAATTACGCCAACAGCTCGACAATATTGACAGCACGTGGAATACACGAACGGCTGATATGCAGCAAAAAGTCGCTGATAATGACAATATCGTCAGCCAACTGAAAGCTGAAAATGAAAAATTAAAAAACGAGTTGATCAAGTCAGGTAAAAAACTCGAAATTGCAGAAGTTAACTTAGACGATCGCCGTCGTGAATTGATCTTACAATGGTTTATGTATGGTGGTGGTGTTGCTGGCGTTGGCTTAATTTTAGGCCTAATTTTACCGCATATTATTCCACGTCGTAAAAAACGTAATGACGGCTGGATGTAATTGAGGCCATTCGAATGAAAGTATATCTCGTGGGTGGAGCAGTACGTGACCAACTGCTTGGGCTGCCTATTTCAGACAGAGACTACGTGGTGGTTGGCGCAACCCCCGAGGCAATGCTATCGCAAGGTTTTCAACAAGTCGGAAAAGATTTTCCTGTTTTTTTGCATCCAAAAACCCATGAAGAATACGCTTTAGCCCGAACAGAACGTAAAATTGGCGCAGGCTATACCGGTTTTAGCTGCTATAGCGCACCGGATGTCACTATCGAAGATGATTTACTGCGTCGTGATTTAACGATTAATGCGATAGCACAAAGTGAGTCAGGTGAAATTATTGACCCATACCACGGTGTCATTGATCTCGATAAGCGCATTTTACGCCATGTTTCCGATGCGTTTTCTGAAGACCCTCTACGGGTCTTACGGGTTGCACGTTTTGCCGCTCGCTACTTTGAGCATGGTTTTACTATCGCACCAGAAACACTCGCCTTAATGCAAACGATGGCCGCTACAGGGGAATTATCTCATCTCACCGCCGAGCGAGTTTGGACCGAAACAGAAAAAGCGCTGAAATCAAATTCTCCCCAGGTGTATTTTGACGTCTTACGCCAATGCGGTGCTTTAACTGTACTTTTTCCTGAAATTGATGCGCTATTTGGCATTCCGGCCCCTGAAAAATGGCACCCTGAAATTGATACAGGTATCCACACTCTAATGGTACTGAAAGTGATTTCCCGCTTATCTAAGGATGTGGATATTCGCTTTGCCGCATTGTGCCATGATTTAGGCAAGGCTCTGACACCACCCGATATTTGGCCAAGCCATCCAAACCACGGTGAAGCAGGTATTCCATTAATAGAAACACTCTGTGTAAGATTAAAAGTACCAACCACGGCTCGTGACTTAGCTCGTCTAGCGGCACGATATCATGATAAAATCCATGTTATCAATAAATTACATGCTAATGATCTAATTGCGATTTTTGATGGACTTGATAGTTGGCGTAAACCAGAACGTGTTGAACAACTAAGTTTAATCAGTGAAGCGGATGCCAGAGGTCGGTTAGGTCTTGAACAACAGCCGTACCCACAAGGGGTATATTTCAGGCAAGCTTTTGCTATTGCGCAAGCTGTTGAAGTCAAACCTATTGTTGAGCAAGGGTTTAAAGGCCCTGAAATTCGTCAAGAACTCACTCGACAACGTATAGAAGCGGTCGGCAATTGGCAACAGCGACAAAAAATCATAGTTGTCGTTGCCTAATAGATACAAAACTGGCGGTTAAACACCGCCAGACAACATTTAAGCGGTTTTCGTGCCTCTTTCGATAACAACCCCAACTTGTTTAGCGCGTGCTACTGCCCCCGGTTTAGCCACTTTAATGCGAACCCATGGACTATCAAACTGTGTTAGCAATAATTGTGCAACTTCTTCGGCAACACGTTCAACTAAACCAAATTTATTATTCCCAACATGAGCAAGGATAGCTTGGCTAACTTTGGCATAATCTAAGCAATGTTCAACATTATCGCTCATAGACGCGCGTTTGTTATCCCATCCCATTTCGATATCGAGCACCAATTTCTGTTCAATATCTTGTTCCCAGTCATATACACCAATCGTGGTGATGACTGATAATTGCTCAATAAATACGATATCCATCACGTCATTTTCTCATTTATGTACTGAATTGATACCACTTCAGCAAAAATATGCGTATTATCCAAGACTGAAGTGAATTTATGGCCTTAACCGTTTTTGGAGTTAGCTATGAGTGCAACCGCGCTTGGCATGATAATCTTCGCCTATCTTTGCGGCTCAGTTTCGAGTGCGATACTGATCTGCCGTTTGGCGAGACTACCCGACCCCCGTCAACACGGCTCTGGTAACCCTGGTGCAACTAACGTATTACGTGTAGGCGGTAAAGCAGCCGCTGCCGGAGTACTCATTTGTGACGTATTAAAAGGGATGATCCCAGTTTGGCTTGCTTATTATTTAAATGTGCAACCATTCTATCTTGGCTTTGTTGCAATTGCAGCTTGTCTTGGGCACATATATCCCATTTTCTTTCGCTTCAAAGGCGGAAAAGGGGTAGCAACCGCATTTGGTTCAATTGCTGCTATTGGTTGGGATCTTTCTGGTTTAGTCGCAGGAACATGGTTACTGACGGTGTTGCTTAGTGGTTATTCGTCACTAGGAGCGATTGTCAGCGCCTTACTTGCCCCCTTTTATGTTTGGTGGTTTAAACCTGAATTCACCTTCCCGGTCGCTATGCTATCTTGTTTAGTGTTAGTTCGCCATCACGGTAATATACAGCGCCTTTGGCGTGGTCAAGAAAGTCGTATTTGGCAAAAACTGAAAAATAAAAAACGAAAAACCAATAAAGAAATAGCCCAAGAAGCTAAAGAACAAGAACTCGACGACTAATGGTGACATTTGATTTTCCCCAAGAAGAGCTGATTTCAGCTCTTTTTTTATGCTATTTACCTTGTTTAAAATTTCCTAAAAAACTCCATTGATAACAACAGCGTGATATCCCTCCTTAAAACTGTACTGGTAGCAATTTGTGCTACGTTACATTTTTGCCATAACTAGCGCACACTTTTAAAAAAAAGTTAAATTATTGCAAATTTATTACTAAGGAATATTTAAAAACTGTCGACTATATAAAAGGAAAATTAAACAATAATAATGGTATTTATAATGAGCAGAACTCCTTATATCACTCAAAATGAATATGTGTTAGATGAAAATATCACATTAATGACAACCAGCGATTTGCAAGGAAACATTGTTCACGCTAATGATTTCTTTGTGCAGGTTAGTGGCTATGAATTAGATGAATTATTAACACGTCCACACAATATTATCCGCCATCCGGATATGCCCAAAGAAGCTTTTGCCGACATGTGGGCAACACTTAAAAAAGGAGAACCCTGGACTGGCATTGTGAAAAATCGGCGGAAAAATGGTGACCACTACTGGGTTCGAGCCAATATTGTCCCAGTGGAGCGCAAAGGTGTTATTACAGGCTATATGTCCATTCGAACTCGAGCAACACGCCAAGAAATTGCAACGGTAGAACCGCTCTATGCAGCAATGAATGAAAATAAAAGCCAAAAAAAAATTTTTAAGGGGATTGTGCTTTCTAAAAAATTACCATTTCACTTTTCAACATATTCAACACGTTCACGTATCCGACTCATCATGAGTCTTTTATTTATTCTTTGGCTCATTACGGCTAGCTTTATTTTGCAGCCAAACGCACCTCTACTGCTGATGAGTGCCTGTACATTTATCATACTATTGGCAGGTAATGTGATACTTGAAAAAATGCTAGCAACTCCACTGGAAAACATGACCAAACAGGCACTTGGTATTGCACGAGGAAATCGACATAGCGTTAACCATATGCAGCGCACAGACGAAATTGGCTTAATATTACGTTCTATCGGGCAACTTGGGCTAATTTGCCGTTGGTTAATCAAAGATGTCTCCGAACAAGTTGATAACGTTCGCAAAGGCAGTGAATCTTTAGTCTCCGATTGTCGCGAATTAGAAACTCACACTCAGCAAACCGTCGGCTATATGCAACAAACCGTTGCAACAATGAACCAAATGGCCGTTTCCGTAAAAATGAATGCTGATAACACGATTCAAGTTGACCAACTTTCGAATACAACGAGCAAAACAGCAGTGAATGGGGGCGCCATGATGGAAGCCGTTGTGGATACCATGGATGAAATTGTCAGCAGCACCAGCAAAATTAACTCCATCACTGACGTGATTAAAGACATCGCATTTCAAACCAATATACTTGCGTTAAATGCCGCGGTAGAAGCCGCACGTGCAGGTGAACAAGGCAAAGGCTTTGCCGTTGTCGCAAATGAAGTTCGTAGCCTAGCAAGCCGCAGTGCAAGCGCGGTGAATGATATTCGCGAATTAATTAATGATTGTGAAAAGAAAGTCAATTCAGGGAAAAATCAAGTCCATACGGCAGGGGATACCATGAAGGAGATTGTTGACCAAATACAAAACGTCACGCAATTGATCACCCATATTAGCCAAGCGACCTCTGAACAAGCGGCAGGGATAGCCGATATTACCCAAGCAGTCAGTGAGCTCGAAACCATCACACAACAAAGCACATTACTGGTAGAACAAAGCACAGAGACATCGAAGATGGTAAAAGAACGGTCAAGCCGGCTGGAAGATGCGGTCGTTATTTTACATTAGTACTTAACTGAATAACAAAGGGCTGTTATCCCAGCCCTTTTACAAAAATAGGAGTACACCAACAACACTATTTTTCTAACGGTGGCAATTCTGCCAAAGGCCAACGTGGGCGAACCGTCACCCCAAGCCCTGTCGAGGTTCCACCTTTAAGGCGAATAAGCCCCGCCAACGCGATCATTGCGCCGTTATCCGTACAAAATTCAGGGCGTGCATAAAAAACCTCACCGCCACGCTGTTTGAGAACGTCTTCCATTTTAGCTCTAAGTGCGCGATTAGCACTAACGCCCCCCGCCATCACCAAACGTTTAAAACCAGTTTGTTCTAAAGCACGTTTGCATTTAATTGCCAAGGTATCTACCACAGCATCTTCAAAGGCTCTCGCAATATCCGCACGGGTTTGGTCGTCATCCGCATTTTCACGGATGGTATTGGCTGCAAAGGTTTTTAGTCCTGAGAAGCTGAAATCCAGCCCTGGTCTGTCGGTCATTGGGCGAGGAAACACAAAACGACCCGCTGTACCCTGCTCCGCCATGCGAGATAACACTGGGCCACCAGGGTAGTCTAAACCTAATAGTTTTGCTGTTTTATCAAACGCTTCGCCTGCTGCGTCATCGATGGATTCGCCTAGCAGCTCATACTCACCAATTCCCGTCACACTGATAAGCTGAGTATGCCCACCAGAAACCAGTAACGCGACAAAAGGAAATTCAGGGCTTTTCTCTTCTAACATCGGTGCCAATAAATGGCCTTCCATATGGTGAACGGCCACGGCGGGAACATTCCATGCAAAAGCTAATGAACGCCCTACTGTTGCGCCAACCATTAAAGCCCCAACCAAACCTGGACCCGCAGTATAGGCCACTGCGTCGATGTCTTGGCTTGTTAAATTGGCTTCTTTCAATGCTGCTTGAATTAACGGCACTGTTTTACGAATATGATCGCGTGAAGCCAATTCAGGCACGACACCACCGTAGTCTGCATGAACTTTAATTTGGCTGTATAATTGATTGGCTAATAAGCCATGCTCATCATCATAGATTGCGATACCAGTTTCATCGCAAGAGGTTTCGATACCTAAAACACGCATTGCACTACCCTTGTTTATTGCATAACCGCAAGTCTATCACTATTTTCGTTCAATCGCGTAATTAATGTTGTCAAAAGGCTGACTTTCCTGACTGTATAGTCTATAATCAGTCCCCTGTAATAAAAAATTTCGTGTGGCTAATTATCATTATTATCTGGTTTTGTTTGCTTTTTCATCAAATGAACTGCAAATCAGGTAATCTTGTGTGATTCAATTTTATACGGCACTTTACAAACCCGTACTCATTGAAGTAAAATTCCGCACCATTTTAAATGAAGGCTGGTGAATCAGTACCAGCAACAAACCGATTTCTATTGAGGTGAGAGGCACATGCCGGTAATTAAAGTACGTGAAAACGAGCCATTCGACGTTGCACTGCGTCGTTTCAAACGTTCCTGTGAAAAAGCAGGTGTTTTAGCTGAAGTTCGTCGTCGTGAATTCTATGAAAAACCAACGACTGAACGTAAACGCGCTAAAGCATCAGCTGTAAAGCGTCACGCTAAGAAACTGGCTCGCGAAAACGCACGCCGTACTCGTCTGTACTAATTGTTTGCGGTGAAAGCCGCATTCATTGTAGACGATAGCTAATACAAAACTTTAGTTTCTCTTGTAGTCACTCCAGTTTTTGTAGTAGTAAATAGCTAAGCAGTTAAAGGCCGTGCTTTCCTAAAGGAAGCGCGGCTTATTATCGTTCATCAACAGGCGAAAAAGAGGCTTATGGCTGGACGAATTCCGCGTTCATTTATCAATGACTTGTTAGCAAGAACCGACATCATTGATTTAGTCGATGCAAAAGTCCCGTTAAAAAAACAGGGTAAAAATCATCACGCTTGTTGCCCGTTCCATAATGAAAAAACACCTTCTTTTACCGTAAATGGTGAAAGACAATTTTATTACTGTTTTGGTTGTGGTGCTCATGGCAACGCTATCGATTTTTTGATGAACTATGACAAACTCGATTTTGTTGAAGCCATTGAAGAATTATCTGCACTACATGGCCTTGATGTCCCTTACGAAAAAGGAACAGGTTCAAGCCAAATAGAACTTCATCAACGGCAAAATTTATATCAGTTGATGGAAAGAATTAATCAATTTTACTGTGCTGCCTTAAGTCATTCTTCGGCTAATAAAGCGAAAGAGTATTTAAGCCAACGTGGTTTAAGTGCCGAAATTATTGAGCATTTTTCGATTGGTTTTGCCCCTGCGGGCTGGGACAATTTGCTCAAAAAATTCGCTGTAAACCCAGAAAGTCGCAAACAGCTTGATGATGCAGGCATGTTAGTGACAAATGATAATGGCCGAGTCTATGACCGCTTTAGAGAGCGTGTCATGTTCCCAATTCGGGATAGACGCGGTCGTGTGATTGCCTTCGGTGGGCGCGTATTAGGAGATGCTCTCCCTAAATACTTAAACTCCCCCGAAACAGATATTTTCCATAAAGGCCGTCAGTTATTTGGCCTCTATGAAGCAACACAAAACAGTAATGAATTATCAAAATTACTGGTAGTTGAAGGTTATATGGACGTTGTTGCACTTGCTCAATACGATATCCGCTATGCGGTTGCTTCACTTGGCACATCAACAACCTCAGAACATATTCAGTTACTTTATCGTTCAACAGATACGGTTATTTGCTGTTATGATGGCGACCGCGCTGGCCGAGAAGCGGCATGGCGAGCACTTGAAACAGCACTGCCTTATCTGACTGACGGTCGTCAATTGCGCTTTATGTTTTTACCAGACGGTGAAGACCCTGATTCATTAGTTCGAAAAGAAGGCAAAGACGCTTTTGAGCAACGCATGAAAGATGCTCAAACCCTTTCTGCTTTTTTATTTGATTCACTTGTGCCGCAGGTAGATTTAAAAACGCAAGAAGGGAAAGCAAAATTTAGTAAACTGGCTATCCCTTTGATTAAACAAATACCTGGTGAAACACTGCGCCTTTATATGGCACAAGAGCTAGGAAATTTTATTGGTATACCGGATATTTCTCAAGTTCTTGCTATGATTGATAGAGAGAGTACAGAACAAGTTAACTATCAGGTACCCAAATTAAAACCAACCACAATGCGAATACTTATCGCGCTGTTGGTACAGAATCCGAACTTTTCGGAACTTGTTCCCTCATTAGAGGGAATTGCCCATATTCAAATGCCGGGGCTTTCTCTATTTCAGGAATTGGTCGATATCTGCCGTTCCACCCCCGGAATGTCAACTGGGCAGTTGCTAGAGCGTTATCGTGATAATAAATTTGCGAAACAGCTTGAAAAACTAGCAACGTGGAACGATATAGAAATAGAGGAGATAGCGGAAAATACTTTTATAGATGCCTTAAACCATCTATTTAACAGCGCACTCGACGAACGTTTTGACTACTTGATAGCAAAAGAACGAACTGAAGGGCTGACCCCAGAAGAGCGCGAAGAAGTCCGCTTAATCACTCTCTCTAGAGTGAAAACATAGTATCAACCCAAAACAGAATTAGTATTTTAAACGGCTTAAGTGCCGATAAACACAAGGCAGATGCCTGTAAAATGCTACGAAAAATAAAGGGCGTAGCAAATAATAAATGTTCCCTTTGTATGTTCTTGTTGGCCGAATGTTTCGCCGACCGACACCAATCTAAATACTCAGAAGTGTGGATACCGTCTTATGGAGCAAAACCCGCAGTCGCAGCTTAAGCTACTCGTAACCAAGGGTAAAGAGCAAGGTTACTTAACCTATGCTGAGGTCAACGACCATCTGCCGGAAGATATCGTCGATTCAGATCAAATCGAAGATATCATTCAGATGATTAATGACATGGGCATCCAGGTCATGGAAGAAGCACCTGATGCCGATGATTTAATTTTGGCTGAAAATACTTCCGATACTGATGAAGATGCAGCAGAAGCCGCTGCACAAGTGCTGTCCAGTGTTGAAAGTGAAATCGGCCGTACAACCGACCCTGTCCGCATGTATATGCGTGAAATGGGAACCGTCGAACTTCTCACCCGTGAAGGTGAAATCGACATAGCTAAACGTATCGAAGATGGTATCAATCAGGTTCAGTGTTCTGTCGCTGAATACCCTGAAGCGATTACCTATCTTCTGGAACAATATGACCGTGTTGAAGCAGGTGAAAGCCGTTTATCTGATTTAATCACTGGTTTCGTTGATCCCAACGCAGAAGAAGATCTCGCACCAACTGCAACTCACGTCGGCTCTGAATTACCACAAGAAGAGCTTGATAAAGATGATGACGAAGAAGATGAGGAAGAGGAAGAAGAAGAGGACGATAACAGCATCGATCCTGAATTAGCGCGCCAGAAATTCTCTGATCTTCGTGAGCAGTACGAGAAAACACGTCAACATATTAAACAATATGGTCGCAGTGATGCAAAAACAGCTGCGGCAATTGAACAACTTTCAGAAGTGTTCAAAGAGTTCCGTTTAGTCCCTAAACAGTTTGACTATCTGGTCAACAACATGCGTGAAATGATGGATAGAGTTCGCTTGCAAGAGCGTACCATCATGAAATTGTGTGTTGAGCAGTGCAAAATGCCGAAGAAAAACTTCATCACGTTATTCAGCGGTAATGAAACCAGCGAGACTTGGTTAACTGCTGCAAAAGCAATGAACAAGCCTTGGTCAGAAAAATTACTTGAAGTTGAAGAAGAAATTCTGCGTTGCCTACAAAGACTGCGTCAAATTGAAGAAGAAACTGGCCTGACAATTGAGCAGGTTAAAGATATCAACCGTCGTATGTCTATTGGTGAAGCGAAAGCTCGTCGTGCGAAAAAAGAGATGGTTGAAGCAAACTTACGTCTGGTAATTTCTATCGCTAAGAAATATACCAACCGTGGCTTGCAGTTCCTTGACCTGATTCAAGAAGGTAACATCGGTCTGATGAAAGCCGTTGATAAGTTTGAATATCGCCGTGGCTATAAGTTCTCAACTTATGCAACTTGGTGGATCCGTCAGGCTATCACTCGCTCAATCGCCGACCAAGCACGTACTATTCGTATTCCGGTTCACATGATTGAAACTATCAACAAGCTGAACCGTATCTCTCGCCAAATGCTGCAAGAAATGGGCCGTGAGCCATCGCCAGAAGAACTAGCTGAACGCATGCTGATGCCGGAAGATAAAATCCGTAAAGTACTGAAAATTGCTAAAGAACCGATTTCAATGGAAACCCCTATTGGTGATGATGAAGATTCACATTTAGGCGATTTCATTGAAGATACGACTTTAGAGTTGCCTTTAGATTCTGCAACTTCAGAAAGCTTACGCTCTGCAACTCACGAAGTATTAGCGGGTTTAACCGCTCGTGAAGCGAAAGTGCTACGTATGCGTTTTGGTATCGACATGAATACTGACCACACCCTTGAGGAAGTTGGTAAACAGTTTGATGTTACCCGTGAACGTATCCGTCAGATTGAAGCGAAAGCACTGCGTAAATTACGTCACCCAAGCCGCTCAGAAGTGCTACGCAGCTTCCTTGACGAATAATTGATTCATTTATATCTAAAAACACCTGCTTTGGCAGGTGTTTTTTTATGCCCGCTAATTTAATATTCACTAATTTTCTGATTTATGCCTTGCCATTAGGCATAACGTCATCATTATTGCTATCGCACCACCTAACATCGCCAGATTAAAACCAGAAACAAAAGCGGACCGTGTGACTTGCTCAATAAAGTTAGATGGCATCACCGAGGAAGTTTGAATCAAACGTTCGATTTCCTGTGCCGACAACATCGTGGCCAGCTTGTCGTCCTGTAATAGCCGCTCTACAGCGCGATGTGTCATCAATGTCCCTAAAAGAGCAATGCCAAGAGTCATACCTGTTTGCCTCAATGCATTCATGACCGCAGAAGCAATGCCAGAGTAAGCCTTATCAACACTCGCCATAACGAGTGCCCCAATTGCTGGAGTAGACATCCCCATTCCGGCTCCCAAAATAAATAAGGTTATCGCAATAGGAATATAAGGTGTTTCAGCATTCACACGGGTTAATAATAATGAAGCCAGTGCAATTAAAATAAAGCCCAAAATCATGAGGTTTCGCACGCTTAAACGGCGAGACAGTTTACCAAAAGAAAATGAAAAAATAGCCATGGCAATAAACTCAGGAGCCATGCGGATCCCTGCTTCAAATGCCCCCCACCCTTGGCCTTTTTGCAAAAATAGTGCAATGAAGAATACATTACTGTAAGTTGCAAAACCTAAAGCAAAAGACGCCATATTATATTGAAAGAAAAAAGGATTTTTTCTGAATAAAAAAAGCGGTAATAGTGGTCGAGTTACGTGAAGTTCAACCCAAATAAACCCTATGCATGCAATAATCGCAATGACTAACCCACTCAATGTTAGGTAACTACCCCAGCCGTGTTCTCCAGCTTCGATTAAAGCAAAGGTTAACCCACCTAACGCAATGATACTTAAAACTTGTCCCATTGGATCTAATGCGGCTTTATCTGGATCCGCACTTTCTTGTATACCTAACCAGCCTAGCAGCAATGTTAGTAATCCAATCGGGATATTAATTAAGAATATCGTTGTCCAATTGAAGCTATCGACTAAAACCCCCCCTAAAATAGGGCCAATAATTAAGGAAAGTGCGCTCACCGCTGACCAAATACCAATAATTCTGATGCGCTCGATATCATTAGAGAAAGCTTGCGTAATAATAGAAAGAGCCCCAGGTATTAAGGCAGCAGCAGCGATCCCTTGGATAACCCGCCCCGCTATCAACATATGTGGCGAAGTAGAAAATGCACAAATTGCAGATCCTAGAGTAAAAATAACAATTCCTGTTAACCAAATTTTTTTACGCCCATAACGGTCGCTTATCGGACCAACAGATAGGATCAACGCTGACAGACATAACGCATAGGCGTCAATAATCCATTGTAGCATTGACATATTCGCCTTGAGGTCACGCCCAATAGCAGGTAGTGCAACATTTACAATACTGATATCTAACGTTGCCATAAAGGTACCCAAGCAAACCGCTAGAATCAAAAAAAGCCGTCTCATTTTTTATGCCTCATCATCGATCATAGCAATATGATAATACTCGACCGACCGACGGTCAATGAAAATGAGGATAAATATCATCTATTAAATTATGTATTTTTGTCGGTGATAAAACAGTCATCACGCTGTTTTATCACCACTACAATATCTAGTTTTGCATTACTGGAGTTTCATGTAAGTAAACCCACTCGCATTTTTCCGCTTCTACTCTAATACAGGCAACTGACGTTCTTAGCGTTTCCCCCCCTACAACCAACTGTTTTTCTTGGTATTGAACCCAGCAATAACCATTGTCTTCGCGTAATGGCATCAGATTAACACACTCTATTGTAAGGGCTTTTCGAGCTCCTACATTCTGGCTAAATAACTTGATGACGTCATTTAAACCAATGCAATGACCTTGTATTGTGACCATTTTGAAGTTGTCATCAAAACTGCTTAATAAAAGAGATAGGCTTTTATCGTCATTTCGTCCCGTAAAAACATCTTCAATTAAAACATGTAAATCCACTACGCTTTGCAGCGCTTTTTTCATTGTTTCACTCATTTATTTTTCCTTGATCACTGAAATTAATGCAAGCAACCCGAGTATTGATGCAATAAGGAAGGTGTATTGATAGCGTAATAAATCACTAGAGAAAGTCGTTAAGCTAAATATAGAAATAAATACGACTGCGCCAACACTAAATGCCACTTGTCGATTAATATTCCACAATACGCTACCTTGAAGTAAATCTTTGTCTTTGAAATCCATTAACGAGCTAATTTGTGCGGTATTGGCGCTCAATCCTCCCCCCATTCCCATCAATAAATAAGCGATTATCAATAAACTGAGCTGGTTTGAAGATGAAACCCAATAAAGCAGAAAAATACCAAAACTATGCAGTGTAATACCAATAATAAATAATCGTTTTTTTCCTATCTGCAAATAAAGGCGCCCACCGGTTAGCATTGATATTACTGCCCCCAATGCATATAGCACCATAAATAGCCCGGTTTGTGCCGCACTGAACCCCATATTTTCTTGTAGATTAAAAATATTGAGTAAATTAACCCCCGTAAAAATACCGGGAACAGCATAGTAAACAATAAAAGCGTTGCGTAGATTGGCGTTCTTTAATAACTGAAAATTTAAAATAGGTTCTCGACATTTTTTAGCGTATTTAAGATAAACAATAAATACGAGGGCTGAAGTAAAAAAGCTCACCAAAGCCAATAATAAATTGTGATAATCATTATAAAAAGAGAATGATAATAATAGGCTTAACAAACTTAAACTCACCATTATTAACCCCAAAATATCTGGTTTTTCTCTTATTTTTTTCTCATCATTTTTTATCCATAATAAGGCTAGTGCGGCCGTTAGTAATGAGAAAGGCAAATTAGAATAAAAAACCCAATGCCAAGATAAAGAATCAATAATTAGACCGCCAATTGCAGGCGAAAATGCGGGAGCAATTAATGCTACAGTCATAATTAATGTTGATATACGTTGGCGATCATTATTGGGAAATAATGCGAAAACTAATGCCTGACCTACCGGAATTAATAACCCTCCTGCAGCCCCTTGGATAAAGCGCCAAAAAATTAAGCTATAAATTGAATCACTACTCCCACTGAACCAAGCAGCAACAGAAAAAAGTAGCATGGAATAACACAGTAATTTTTGGTTACCTAACCTACCTGCTAGCCATAAGCTGATTGGCATCACCAAAACTAAACCTAAAATATAGGCATTGGCAACCCATGCAACTTGAGATTGACTTGCTGAGAATGACGATGCAATGTCAGGTAACGCTATCGCTGACATAAAAATGTTAATACAATCAATAAAGAAACCAAGTAAAAATACTGTGGCAATTTTGTATCGATAAGTCATGGACTTCCTCCGGTGGCAAAGAATAAGTTTTAGTCCTTTCTTTGTCGATACAAGGGAGGTAACATGATTGTTTAATAAAAAAGAACAATCATTGTTATTATGCAAAAAAATCTCAAAAAGATTATCAGTTTTCTACAAGTTGTTGATTCGGGCTCATTCACTAAAGCCGCAGATATTTTAGGGCTAAGCCGTTCTATGGTGAGTGTCGATATCAAACAATTAGAAGCTCAGCTTAATGTAAGCTTGCTAACACGAAATACGCGAAATATTGCATTAACAGAGGTGGGAAAACATTTTTATGACGACTTTAAACGTATTCAAAGTCAAATAGATGAAGCCTTCGAAAAAAGCCAAAATTTAGGAACTAATATTGTAGGTTTGCTGCGTTTTTCATCAACAAGTGAATTTGGCCAACGTTTTATTTTGCCACTACTTCCTGAATTTTGCCGCCTTTATCCTAAGCTAAGGTTACAGTACTCATTTAACTCATCCTTAGATGATCTCATCACAGAGAAACTCGATTTATCCGTTCGGTTAGGTAATTTAAAAAATTCATCCCATAAAATGAAAAAACTGGGTGAATATGAGATTTACTTAGTCGCTACCTCTGAATTTCTAAAAAAACACCCAATCAAACAACTCACTGATTTAGCAAATGTTCCATGGATTAACCATGCGCTATTAAACTGGCAAGATCCTCAATATTTTTTACAGAATTCAAAAAATGAAAAATATTACTTACCTTTAATTAAAAACCAATATGAGTCTAATTCTGCCGCCGTTATTCACCATATGGTGTTAGCCTCATTAGGTATTGCAATATGCCCAGCTTGGATGGTTGATGATGACTTGCGGTATGAACGCTTAGTTCATGTATTACCTGAATACCGTTTGCCGAAACAAAATATTCAATTACTTTACCCAAATACTTTTGTTTTACCGGCTAAGACACGTGCATTTATCGATTTCTTAACCGATAAATTAGCGGTAAAAAAATAAAGATAGGTCGGTTCAATGTTTCTAAAATAGAGTTTCTAACCTACCACAGTATAATAGCCATTTTCCTAGTCGGAAATGGCTATTATGCCCTCCATGGCATAATAGTTTGCTTTATTTCTTAGATGCTAAATAATCTTGTAGAGTGCCTTCCGGCTTTTTCTTACAAAACTCAACAATCTGAGGGGCTTCGGCAATACTTTGCTCTGTCAGCGCAACATAATCTCCACCTTTAAATTGTGTTTCTTGATTTGTTACCCATAACGCAATAGGTGCCCAGCTCTGAGGGTCTAAATTAATAAATTGCTGGCAAGTCATATTTTCAGGTGTAACCGTATTTTTGTCTGCTGCCATTGAGTTAAATGAAATTGTAGATACAGCAAGTAATACGCTAGATATAATAACCTTTCTCATTTTGAACTCCTTTGAAAAATTAAAAATACAGAATCATGTACCGGAATATTATTAGCATATTATTTATGGAACTTACATATTCTAATTTTGATGATTAAATTTATACTGAGACAAAAATTCGAATAATAAATAATAAAAACAACTAACTATGAATAATTACTTAATTAGACTATCAATATACGATTTGTTTTTTTATAAAAAAGCCACTGATACAAAGTGGCCATGAATATTTAATTTAGACTGTTTTTGCCTCCATCTCTGCAGGGTCTCTAATTGGTTCATTAACAAAGAAGAAATAAACCAATGATGCTAGGAATGCGACAGTTGCACAAACCACAAGCGCTAAGGTAAATGAATGTGTTTGGTCAATAATAATACCGGTAATAATCGGAGCAAACGACCCTCCAATAAAACCACCGAAATTTTGAATACCACTTACAGAAGTGATTAAGCGAGAAGGCACTGAAACTAAAATCAATCCCCAAGCAGAAGTCCCCGCAAAGTGAATAGAAAATAGTGCCATACTAATACACGCAACGGCTGAAAAGGTACTGTCAGTATAAGCGGCAGGCAATGTAAACATCGCAGCAAACAACAAGCCTAAGCAGATCATCCACTTACGGCTTTTCATTTTGTCTGCACCACGTTTCACCACATAGTCTGCAACAACACCATTTACCAGCATTCCCAGCGCACCAAATAAAAAGGGTATTGCTGCAACCCAGCCGGTTTTTTCTAGACTTAAGCCTCGGGAGTTTTCAAGATAAGCAGGCAACCATGTTAGGTATAGCCAAACCATATAACCCACACCATTAAACCCAATGATCATTCCCCACAAAGAACGTTGTTTAAATAATGATGCCCATTCTTTGAAAGAAACTTTATTCGTTGAAGATGGTGGAGCACCGTCATTTAAATAGTTTAATTCATCATCTGTTAATTCTAATTGTTCACGATTACGATAGAAAATAAACCAAAGTATAGACAGAATAATCCCACTAATACCGATAATAATAAACATTGTACGCCAGCCAAAAGCTAACATTAATGCAATGAGCAAAGGTGGAGCTAATGCTTGAGCTAGCGTAGAGGACATATTTACAATCCCCATTGGCAGACCACGCTCACGGATATTATACCAATCATTAACGACTTTAACGCCTGTCGGTAAATGCGGTGCTTCACCAATACCTAAAATAACCCGTGCAATAATTAAATGGGTAAATGAAGATAATAGCCCTGTCACGGTTTGAGCTAACGACCATAAGAACAAACCGAAGCCATAGATCTTTTTAACCCCAAAGCGTTCCATTACCATACCTATAGGTAGTTGGCATAACGCATAGCCAAATGAAAATACCGATAACAGTAATCCCATTTGAGTTGCACTAAATCCTAATTCTTTACTTATTGTAGAGTTAGCAATAGAGAGTGATGCTCTATCTAAAAAATTAATGATACCTGCTATCAACAAAAATGTAAGCGCAATAAGCTGCCAGCGCTTTAGCCTTTTACTCGCATGTAGTGACATAATTAAGTACCTTTAAGACGTAACAGGATCCCGCGGAATAAAATTACTCCGCAGATTTATTTTATTAATAATCTTTATTTTTTATCTATTATTTACGACTTTAGCTTTAATATTAATTCTATTTCCACTGGCGTATCAAAAGGTAATGTATTCGTACCTATTGCTGAACGTGCATGCTTACCTTTATCACCGAGTATTTCAATTAAAAAATCTGAAGCTCCATTCATGACTTGTGGCTGGTTTTTAAAATCATCAGTACTTTGCACAAAACCTAATAATTTTATACATTCATCAATTCTATCTAAATCTCCTAAATACGCTTTCAATGAAGAAAATATATTAACAATACATTGCTTTGCTGCTTCTTGACCTTGCTCGACTGTTAATTCTTTACCTAATGTACCACTATAAATTAAGATGCCATCTTTTTGGCAATCATGGCCTGATGTATATAATAAATCCCCATACTGCTTAATGGATACATATGAAAATTTTGGTGCCCCTGGTGTGGCAAGTTTAATCCCTTTATCTTCTAATTTTTTTTCAATATTCATTCAATTTTCCTATTTATTGAGCAAGATATTAGCCATGTCATAATAAATTTCCGCAGCAAGGTATAATTCTTTTATTTCAACAAACTCATCTTTAACATGAGCTTGAGCTAATCCCCCTGGCCCCATAATAAGTGTAGGAATCTCACTAGTAACCGAGAAAAAAGGCGCCTCACATGTCGCTTCAAATATTTCTGGTAGCGCTGGTTTTTCTGTAAAACGGCTCACTGTATCTAATGCAACTTTAGTTAGCTCATGATCCGCAGGGATATCTGAAGCAGGAATAAATAAGTAATTATCTAAGTGATAATCTATCTCTTCACCTTTATTATATTGCGCAATAGCTTGATGCAATCTCGCCTCTATTTCTTGCCTTTCTTCCCCTGGAACGAGTCTTCTATCTATTTCAATATCACAATGCTGTGGAACGATATTCGGAGCTGTACCACCATTTATGGTGGTAATAATCATTGAAGCATTTCCTAATAGTGGGTGACTAATTTCCTCAACAGAAGTGCGGTGTTGCTCTATCGCTGGTAGTATTTTGGCCATCTTAGAAATGGCACTATCAGGATAACGAGTTTTTGCTGCATGACCCGCGGTGCCTTTAGTACTTAAGTTATAACGGCTAACGCCTTTATGTGCGATGCAAACACCAAGAGACGTTGGCTCACCAATAATGGCATAATCTGCAGAAATTCCATCTTTAATGTAATGCAGCATGCCAAGATTAATTCTCTCTTCATCCACATTAAATACTAATGTTAAATTACCTGAAAATGCATCTTTATTACGCTTTAATAATGTTGCCGCATACATCATTGCAGCAACACCAGACTTCATATCTGCGGCTCCTCGCCCAAAAACTTTGCCATCTTTAATCACTGGGTCGAATGGCTCGGTACTCCAACCACAACCACAAGGCACAACATCTATATGACCGTTAAATAATAAATGTTTACCTTTTCCTGAACCTTTTAAATAGGCAATAATATTTGGGCGTCCAGGAGCAACCTCTTGCATTTCAACATCAATATTTTCTTGTTTAAAGTAGTGATATATAAATTCAGCAACTTGTTGTTCTTCCCCTGGTGGGTTTTCAGATTTATGCCAAATTAAGGCACAAAGAAGCTCTAGCAACTCATATTGTTGCTGTTCATTTAATTTATACATTTTATTCTCCGATATTTAATATCGTGCGTCTGGTATAATAATATGGTCTATTTCATTATTATTTAATGCATATATCTTGTTTGTTAAATTAGGAATAACACAACTGTGATTCGGTATAATATTTAATACATCACCAATATTTAATTTAATTTTTTTTGGGTCATAGCGAAGATAGCCATGCTCTTCATTTAATTTAACTAGTTTTATATTTGGGTCTTCCACTATATAACCAAACCCTGGTTCTGCGGATTGATCAGAAGTTAATGTTTTGGTCCCTGCATCTACTGTTGCATACCCCTCAATAGGAATACTTACAACAGTTGTTCTTATTGTTAAAGCGCAATCTTCAGGAGTATAAATACCACCATAGATAGCATTCATATCGCCAAAAATAAAGTTCCCAGCCCGTGACTCTGTAATCCCTTTTAATTCATCAGCATAGAATGAAGATAATGTTGAGCCGCCAGATGTCCGAGGCGCTTCGATACCCAATTTTTCTAACCGTTTTTGGCAAGATAATAAAAGCTCTGCTTCTGCTTTTGCCGCTTTACGTATTTCAGGCTCTGTACGGTATTGGTATATTGTTCCAGCATAAGTAAACACACCAATAATTTTCAGATTAGGTAATTTTTGTATTGCCAGTGCAAATGGCTCTAAATCATCTAATTGAATTCCTTCCCGGTGAGCACCATAATCAACAGCAATATAGACCTCAATAATTTGGCTCTCTTGCTTTGCCGCTGCTGATAATTGTTCAGCTCCTTGTAGGCTATCAATAATCGTTCTTAATTTAATTTTTTTAGCTAATTCAATAAATTGCTGACACTTTTGTTCACCAATCATTGGGTAAGCAAGCAGAATATGACCAATTCCGCCTTTTGCCATAACTGCCGCTTCTTGCAATGTGGCACACGTAATTCCTTTTGCGCCACAGGCAATCTCAAATTTTGCTAATTCTACTGATTTATGTGTTTTTATATGTGGCCAGTGTTCAATACCTTGCTGTGTTAGCTTGCCTGTCATGCCTCTGACATTTTTTTCAAGTTGCTGTAAATCTAAAGCAACGTAAGGCGTTATTGGCATAAAAACCTCTCTTATTCTTCATTATTTTCTTCCCCTTTTAATTCCGCTAAATAGGTATAAAGGGTATATTTGGAAATATTTAAAAATTCACAGATTTTCTCACCTGCTTTTTTGATTAAGAAAGCACCTCTATCATCAAAGAATTTAATTGCATCCATTTTATCTTTTTTGCCCATATTGATGACGGGGACTTTAATAACCTGCATACATTCTTGAATAAGGTGATCTAAAATTTCATTAACGTCCGTAACAAAAACTTCCTTAACCGTATCTTGCTCAATGCTATTGCGCTGTGTAATGCCTTGAATAGCTTTTTCTGCAGCAATAAATTCTGAAATATCTTGATTAATACAAAGTGCCCCAGAAACTTTGCCAGTTTCATCACGTAAATAAATTGAAGTTGAACGCAACATTTTCCCATCTTTGGTTTGGGTAAAATAATTGTATTTGTCGCCATCAACATCAGTGCCGCGCAATACCTCAAGCCCTAAATTACTACTTGGGTCTCCCACCTTTCGTTTCGTTACATGACCATTAATAATTGCAACAATACTGCTTTCTAGCCCTTTACTATGGTCATGTAATACCACTTCACAAGTGTCGCCAAATTGGCCCGCAATCCCTTTCATAACTGCCAATAACATTTCAAAGTTGTCTTGGATAATTTTCATTTTCTACCAAACTTATTTTAAGCCTAACTAAATATTAGTTAGATCATAATGGAGACTCAATCAAGATTTGAGCAATTTGTGATCTATATCTTGATTCTAGCTAACAATTTTTTAGCTGCTATAACTAACATAGCAATAATCCCAGTTTATAAAAAAACTGGGAGATAAGATAGAACAAGGGATTTCAGAGAGTTTATTAATGAATGGAAAGCTATATGGAGATAAACTGACAGCCTAACTTTTTGTTAGTTTCTATTACCAACAAAAAGTTAGCGACCCTATTTTTATAAATTCACCCAGAACACCCCTGTTTCTCGGATTTCTGTAAACTGCTTTTGAAAGTCAATTAAGTTTTGTTCTGGATTTAATGTACTAAATCGCTCTGGATGCATAAATTTAGCCATCGCTTCAATGGCAAATATGTTCATCGGATTGTTGTAGAAATTATGGTAAATCGCCATAACCCGTTTTTCTTTAACTGCCGTTAATGATGAAATCCCTTGCCTATCCATTAATACTGATAACTGCTTCTGAACATTAGCTTTATTTGCATTATATCCTAAGCTTACTGCAAGCGAGCGCCGATTAAAATTGTGCCAATCGGCGCCAGTCAGTAAATAAAATTCTGGGTTTAATGTAATAATATTCTCAATGGAGCTTTCAGCCCCTTTTGCAGGAAAGCTATCTGCAACAAGGTTATTTCCACCTGCCAAGGATGCTAAAACACCATAACCTGAACGCCCATAAAGCTGACAGCAATTATCCGCAAATAACCCTGCATTCGCTTCAATCAGAACAGTTGGAAATGGCTGAGCTAATTGGCTTTCAATGGTATCTAATTTCTCTTGGTACAGCGTTGCAAACTGTCCCGCTCTTTCTTGTGTTCCGAATAATTCACCTAATAATAAAATGCTTTTCGGCGTGTTTTTCGCAATATCCATTCGAAAATCAATAAAAATGACTTGGATACCTGCGGCTTCGAGTTGCGGTAAAATTTGGCTATCACGCATCGCACCATAATTAGCCTTATGCATAACTACCACATCAGGCATTAACTCGATCAACTTTTCAACTTGGAGACCGGCTTCGCGTGTTTTCTTTAACGTTGGAATTTTGCCTAATTCAGGCAATACACTGAAATAAGCTTGTTTTAAATCTGGTGCGTATTGCGTAAGCGAATCACTCCAACCCACAATGCGTGATATCCCCGCTTTACCAGCAGCAATATCCACTGGCAAAATATCACGACTATCTACCAAAAATAATTTTTCGACAGGAAGATTAACGGTAACTTCACGACCTTGTAAGTCAGTGATCACCGTTGATGTTTTTGCCTGTGCCCAAAAACTAAGCAAGCACAATAACCCTATAAGAAATGATTTCATGGAATATCTCATTACTTTTTATTGCTAATAATCTGCTAGAAATAAGTCACTAATACATAGTGACTTATTTTCAATTAATTAAAATGTCACACTATAATTAAGAGCAAAAGTTCGGCCTCGACCTTTATAATCGTACAGGTTGGCAGCTCCGTATTTCGGACTATATAAACTTTGTGCCCGCTGTCCCCAAATTGTGGAGTAATCTTTATCTAGTAGGTTTTCAACTGCAAAGCTGACTTTACCCACTGGCAGCATATAACTTCCTAATAAATCAACAGTATTATAGCCATCAAGTTTCTTACTCGCCGCATCCGTTAAATTGAATGTTTGTTGGCTTTGTAAGCGTAGTGCCCAATCATTCGGTTCCCAACCAATATAAGCATTCACTTTTGACGGGCTCGCGAAGTCAACGCTCCATTTTTCCCAGCTACCATCAACTTTAGTTTCTGATTTTTGCAGATTGAAATTACTTCCTACACTCCAATCTGAGTCAGCAAAGAAGTAATCCACCGCGCCTTCAACCCCATAGATACGGCGTTTATCGGTTTTCATATAGATGGTCATATCATCTTTATTAATGCCATAACTTCTATCAGACAACGAATAATAGGTGGCAACTTGTGTGCGCAGGTTTTCCCCTGTGTAACGCCATCCTAACTCAAACGAGTTAACCTTAATTCCTTTTACTTTGGTATCATTAATGTTAACACTTTTATTGAGATGGTAGTGGCCGTTGGCATCTGGGGTCTTCGCATAGTCACCCGTTCCGTAATACTTAGCAATATCAGGGATTTCAAAGCCTTGAGAGAAATTAAACCATGTTTGTTGCTCTTCGGTTAGGTTAACCAGCAACCCTGCATTAAACAGTAAGTTGTTGTAATCCGTTTTCCCACCCGGTACTGCATCCGCTGATTTACCTTTACCATTAGCAATCGCTTCTTGCTGCGCATAACCAATAAAATCATCCACTTTATTTTCAGTATATTGGTAACGCACACCACCGCTTAACGTGAACATCGGCGTAATGTCATAACTACTTTGTAAAAATGTCGCCATATTGGTGGTGGTATAACTTGGATAGCGGCCGATTTGGAAAGCTTTAGTTAAATCCATTCCCCCTGATTCTTTCGCTTTATCTAAATCAAAAAACATTTGGTTAGCACGAAATTGCTCATGCTCTGCATCCACACCATAAGTTAACGTTAATTCATCAATGGGTTGGCTATTGAATGTCAGCTTGGTTCCATAAAAATTGGTTTTTTGATCCGATGAGCTGATACTTGTAACATCCTTGCCAGTCAGGGTTGGAAAGGGATAAAACTTTTGTGATTCATCACGATAATAAACTTGTGCAACAAAATCTTGCCCGAATACATCTGCATTTGAGTATTGTAAATTGAGCAAATTGCGCTCAGTTCCAGGTAAACGGTCAGAGCTTAATTTACTGCTGTTATAAGCTTCACCTAGCCCTTTAACCGCGGAGAAATCTTTTCCTAAATAGAGCCCGTGTTTGCCATCCGACTCACTTTTATAATGCTGATATACTGCTTGAACCTGTTGTTTTTCATCGATTTTGATAGTACCTGATGCCATCACATCTAGGCGATCAGAAAATTGCAGCCCTGTTTGGGTATTATCAATATTAATCGCATTACCTTTGCCATCATACCAACCGCCATAGCGTTGATAAGCAACAGACACTCGTCCGTGAGCGTTCTCATTACCACCACTTACTGCTGCGGCAACATTTTCATCGTGATCTTTACCATTGTTAAAGCCTGTTTTTCCACCTAATTGCAGAGAAACCTGTTTTTCTTCTTGGCCTTTTTTCGTCACGATATTAATCAAACCACCACTACTACCACCGCCGTACATCGCCGTTGCACCTGAAATAACTTCGATATGATTGATATTAAAAGGATCGATGGAATCTAATTGGCGACTATCACTACGAGAAGAGTTAAGGCGTACCCCGTCCACCATCACAATCATTGAACGGCCACGCATATTCATGCCATAGTTTGTCCGCCCTTGACCACTGACACTCATTCCTGGAATAAGCTGCGCTAAAATATCTTTTAACTCTTTTCCACCTTCAGCTTGCTGTTCAATTTCAGCATTATCAATCACCCATGTGGTTTGCGCCATTTCTGAAACGGTTTTATAACCACGTGTAGCGGATACGGTTATGGATTCTTCTTTTTTATCCACAGCAAATACAGAGGGAGAAACTAAAGGGAGAAAGCAAGGAGAGATAATAAAAAAATACTTTATTTTCATTAAATTAAACCTTTTTTTTATTAAAATTGCTGTTATTGAATCTAAAAAATAAATCACAATTCTTGATTAAATTACTGTTTATTATTTTATCAAATAATTATTATTAACAGTAACTAAGAATCAAGATAAATATAAGAATTATTATTATTAGCAATATAAAATATAAGGTTATTCAACATAAAAATACATAATCACGCATCCTTGCGTAAGATCTTCCTATAGATTACTTCACGCTAACGACTGCAATATAATTCAATTTCCCACGATTTTGCCGAAAATGGTGGAACATACGCAAAAATTGAGGCCGGTTTTCTTTCTTCAATGCATTACGGATAATCTTTAGCGTACCGAATACACCCTCATCGTAAATTAACCCTTTTGGCGATAACAGTGTCATTGGGCCAGTATGGGATACCACTTGCTGGAAACCCGCTTGTTGAAATAATTCCACCCACTGTGTTTCCGGTAATGGTTGCGCTTTGACATTAATCGCTTGTTGCATTTGAGAAACCACATTTTGCACAGCTTGGGCATCCTTAAATGCAATATCATGAGTTAATAAACAGCCACCTGGCTTTAGTACTCGATAATACTCCTGCAATAGCTTTGCTTTCGCTTTATCGCCGTACATGGTTAGCATGGCTTCATTAATGACCACATCAAAACTGTTGTCCTCAAACGGTAATTTTGATGCATCTGCCATTTGAATAGTCACTAAATCTGTTAACCCTTTATTCGCAACGTTTTTTTGTGCTTGGGCGAGCGCCTGCTTGTCCATATCAATACCCGTAATATGGCAATGAAATTGAGAGGCGATTTCAATGGCGGTGGTTCCCATATTACACGCCACTTCAAGAACTTGGCTGTTCTTATGTAACCCTGATTGGCTAAGTAACCACTCGGTTGCTTCTTTCCCCCCTGGGCGTAAGCGTTTTTTCCCTAAACGTGCTAGAAATTTGTGCCCTGCTTCATGGGCAGTAAATGATTGGTCCATTTACACCTCCAAGTTAGTGTGTACAAGCCATTTCTGGCTCACGTAACATAACTAACAGCATTTTTGCGGGTTCAAGTGCATCTACCGCATGAGGGATATTAGCCGGCATTCTGACAATTTCCCCAGGTTTAGCCGTCACTGGCTTACCTTCGATGGTGAGTTGTAAACTCCCTTCAACAACCATCACAATGGCGTCAAAAGGGGCGCTGTGTTCAGAGAGCGCTTGGCCTTTATCAAAAGCAAATAAGGTGATATTCCCCCCACCATTTTTCGCTAATACACGGCTTGCAATACCTTGTTCGGTATAATTAATTAACTGGTTGATAATCAGCGCTTCTGCGGGTGTTATTGTGTTATTGCTCATCGTTTATATTCCTTAATTCAATCATTTTCATTCAGTTATCTAAATAGCGGAATGACCCCTTGGGTCTGCCGGCCTTGATAGTCCATTGGCGTAATTGCAACAGGTAATTGGTACAGTTGTGTCAGGTTTTCTTCCGTTAAAATTTGTTCAGTTTCACCAAATAAACAGCAGCTACTGTTAAACAGCAATAATGAATAGTCAGCGATATGCAGCGCATGCTGTGGATAATGACTCGTAAATAAGATAGTCATTCCGCGATGTATGGCTAAATCACGTAAAACGCTGAGCACACTGTCTTGGTTGGCAAGGTCCAACGCGGATGTCGGTTCGTCCAGAATCAAAATTTCTGGTTCACTGGCTAATGCTCTCGCAATCATGACCATTTGTTTTTCCCCGCCACTGAGACAGTTAAAGGGTTGGTTCGCAAAATTACTTATGCCTAAGTACGCTAAACACTGCTCTACAATTTGGTTATCTTTTTCATTGGGTGAGGCATACCACGGCAAGTGACGAATACGCCCGAGACTCACCATGGTGCGAACAGAATAATGAAATAATGAACCGCTAAGCTGTGGAACATAAGCGATGGGGGCATTTAGTGAAATATTGCCAGTGGCTCCTTTTTGTAAACCGAGCAAGAGTTTTAATAAGGTGGTTTTTCCACGGCCATTCGGCCCTAAAATTGCGCCAATACTGCCTTTTGGCTGCCGAAAAGTTAAATTCGTAAATAACTGGCGCTGTGCAATTTTGAAATTAAGGTGCTCAACTTGGATCATAAATCGGCCACCTTTTTATTTAATGTATGGATCAGTAGAGCAAAAATGGGGGCACCGATGAGTGCGGTGATCACACTTAATGGAATTTCTGCATTCGTCATACTGCGGGCAAAAGTGTCGACAGCCACCATATAAATCCCACCAATAACTGCACTAGCAGGCAGTAATATCCGGTGATCATGTCCTACCACTAGCCGTGCAATATGCGGAACAATCAGCCCTACCCAGCCGATGGTGCCGGATACCGCCACTGTCGCACTAGTGATCAAGGTCACGCTGAGTAACACGGCCCAACGGGTTCTATTAATTTTCATCCCTAAGGCTTGTGCATTTTCTTCCCCTAAGGAGAGCACATTGATACGAAAACGCAGTGCAAAAATGACTAAAACACAGACCATAACAACAGGAAAAACAATATTAAGTTTAAGATAAGACGCACTGGCAAAGCTGCCCATAAGCCAAAAAACAATGGTTTGCAAAGTATTATTAGGGTCTGCAAAATAGGTAATTAACGAAATTAATGCAGCAAAAAAAGCATTAATAATCACCCCCGCAAGAATTAACATTAATAGCTGGCTACCTTGGCGATTCAAGCCGAGCAAAAAAACCAGCACGATAGCTAACAACCCACCGACAAAAGCCAATGAAATGGTGATCAACAAAGAAGAAAATAACAAAATAGCTAGTGCGCCCCCCAATGCGGCTCCTGATGAGACGCCAATAATTTGCGGCCCAACTAATGGGTTACGGAAAATGCCTTGCAAAGCCGCCCCAGCCACCGCTAACCCTGCCCCTGCTGTACCTGCTATCAGAACGCGTGGTAAACGCACATTTAACACGACATTTTGTTCCGTACGACTATAGTTCCCCATCATTTCGTTGCCCAAAATGGTGTCATAGAGAATATGCCAAACCGCAGAAAACGAAACCGGGTAGCGGCCACAACTTAGTGCCAAAACAAAGGTCAACACTAGGCAAATGGCGAAAACGAGCCAAAGATATTGGGGCTTACGCATGCGGTTTCCCCATTAAAGAGATGTAGTGCTGGCTATTTTTGTTCATCTCCATTTGCAAAATACCGTCAATTTGCTCATCTGACACGTCATAACCATAAAGTTGCTGATATCTCAGGCGAATTTCTTCACGCAATGGCATTTTCATCGTTTCTGGATGAAAAATCATTGATAACCATTGCCAGTACAGCGGTGTTTCTTGGTTTGGCGCATCCCAGATAAAACCACCAATAGGAAGCTTATATACGCGCTGGTTTTTCACTGCAGTGACTTCGCTTAACATGAGATTGCGATAAACGTCAGCTGGCGATAACCCCTCTTCGAAATTACCCAATAGAATAATGTCAGGGTCCCAAACAAGGATCTGCTCAATATTGAGCGTTCTTGGCCCAGTGAGGTCGCGGTTTAAACTCACCCCACCTGCCAGTGCAAAATCGGCATTGTTGTGTGATGTTGAGCCAAATGTTTGAATACTCTGGTTAAAATGAGAGAGATACAGAACACGAGGCTGCTGCGCTTCTGGTATTTCAGCGGTGGTGGCTGAGAGTATATCGACAACTTGTTGGCGCCACTGGATCATCTTCTGTGCTTTATCATTGTGGCCAAGTGTTTGCCCCATTAGGTGAACCCACTCTTGCGTATAGCGCTCTTGCCCATAATCTAACGTAGCAACAGTCAGCCCTGCATCACGCATAGGGGAAATAATATCATCCCCTCGATGACCCCATTGCCATACCAGATCGGGCTCCACATTAAGCAATGCTTCAATATTTGGTGTAAAGTTGTTACCTACGACATTTGAATTCACCTGTAAAACAGGAGAAAACATTTGGCTTAGCATGCCATCTCGCGCAGCAACCTTTGCAAAAGGATGCATTCCAACTAATTTTTCACTGCTTTCATCCATACCAACTAACATCGAAGCGGCAGGAATTGGGATCACGACAATACGTTTTGCAGGGGCTGACAAATGAATTTTATCCCCTGACATATCTGTGAAATCAACGGCTTGTGATGCATATACGTTGCCCATCCCCCCCAAGGTCAGAAAAACGGTGATGAGTCTAAAAGCATTATTTATCATAGGGTTATTCAGCTCTCTGCTAAGATCTCAATTGATAATGTGTATGATTATCATTTATACTTATGCCATTCTAAGACGGCGTAAGAGGATGACCTATGACATTTGTCAAAAACGTTTTCCCCCATACACAATCACTCAATGCCATAAAATCGTGCTTACTGTTTAATGGGATAGAAGATGAAAAACTGGCATTACTGCTGGAAAATTGTAGCCATATTCGCTTTAAAAGTGGTGAAATTCTGAACCATGAAGGAGAACCATTTAAGCATTGCCCTTTGATGATAAGCGGGCAAATCGAGGTGTATCGCCACACTTATTTGGGCGAGGAAAAAATTTTTGGTTTATTTTGTACAGGGGAAATTGTTGCCATCGCAGCCGTTTTTATGCCACATAACCGCTATCCGATGAGTTTACGGGCAAAAACCGACGGTGAAGCCTTGCTACTAGATAAACGGGATATTTTACGACTTTGCCATGCCTGCCCACAAATTATGGAAAAGCTACTCATGCGTTTTAGTAGCAAACTGTATGAAAACATTAACCATATTGATTGGCTAACTTCAAGTTCTGCTGAACAACGCTTGGCTGCTTATATTCTTGATTTAAAACATAAACAACTCACTTCAGATATTGTTTTACCTTTATCACGGGGCCAGCTCGCGGCTAAATTAGGCATACGCTACGAAACACTCAGTCGGTTGGTTTCTGGGTGGCGGCAAAAAGGGTTTATTGATATCGAGAAAGACACTGTGCATATCCATAATGAAAACTACTTAACGCAATTATCTATTTCTGCACAGCGCCCATTTTAACAACCACGCATTAACCAATATTAATGCGTTTATTCATTATTAGAAATTATAGGTTACACCGCCATTCACATTAAACCCCATGCCGGGGAATAAGGTGCTGTCTTTTGCTGTGACAGTTTGGTTGGCAACCGATGTTGTTGCATAACGCTCATCAGTTAAATTATCCATCGATAAATACACAGACCACTGCTCTGTAGGCTTATAACTGCCTTTCAGCCCCAGTACGGCATAATGTTTACGTTTTTGAATATCAAGGTTGTTTTGGTGGTCAACTGCCATATCCGTAGGTGCCCAATGAATATTAGGCCCAACACTCCAATCCCCAATTTCATATAACACCTCGGCAGTAACAATATTACGCGGAATACCCGCGATATAGTTGCCATTATATTCACCGCCCATGAAACGGAAATCGTTATAAGTCCAAGAAACTCGGTAATTGATATCCCCCGGACCTGCGCCAACACGTCCTGTAAGCCCAGCTTCTAAGCCTTGATGGCGAGTTTTCGTGGCATAATTAAATACGCCAACCACCGTCCCTGCACTGTCATAAGTGGTAATATACTCATCTTTAATTTGGCTACGGTACAGCGCAAGGCTCCATTTCAACCCATCGGTGACATCGCCTTCTCCCCCAATTTCATAAGTAATGGCTTTTTGTGGTGAGAGTTTCGTTAATTTTCCATTGCTGGAGTTAATAATTTCCCAAAATGTTGCAGGTTCTTCACTCGCACTGATATTGGCAAAGTAACGCTGGCTTTCCGTTGGGCGCCAAATCACTCCCGCTTTTGGTGTCCAAAATGTCCAACTTTGGTCTAACGACAAATGACTCTGTCGCTTTTCTACATCGCGGCGCGCATGCGTACCTTTGACATCTAAATTAACAGCCACTGTTGGCGTAATATGTAAGTCTACCCCAACACTGCCATAGAGGTTTTCCGCTCGGCCATCATATTTACCTATTTTAGTTTTGTCTGCGGGTGTCCCTTTACGATTTTGCATTAATTCAGTCTGCAAGGTCATTTGGTCCCATGCCAGTGCCGTACGATATGTCACGGGCTCAGTTTCAATATTATAGGTAAATTGCAGCCCTTCACTGTGGCTGCGGCTAAAGCGGTAGTAAGCGGGAGTGGTAAAATTATCATGGGTACGAATATGCCAAACTCCTGCACCAATTGCTTGGTTATCCACTTGCCAGTCAGAGCGGTTAGCCACTCGGAATTGTTCAACATTACGGTGAGGATCACGCAACCAAACCATTGGGTACACCTCTGTTGGGTTATTATTTAATACCTCTTCAGAAACTGGCCCCGCAACGTCAAAGCGCAAATCTGTCCAACTCAACCATGTTCGGTTTTCAAAGTTATCAGTCACATAACCAAAGTTGCTGCGTAACGTTTTACGTTGGGAAGCAGAGTGTTTGCGATAACCATCAAAATGGTCATAAGTGAAATTCACACGCCCATCAAATAACCCATCATCAGAAACACCACCGAAGGCGGTTTGTAACCCTTCGCGCCCATGGGAGCCGTACTCATAACGTAGGCGCCCTTGCTCAGTTCCTCCAGTGTAAGAGAGCACATCCAATTCACCGCCCAAGCTATTACTTTGTGGGTTAAGGCTATTTGCACCACGGCGTACGCTCACCATCCGCGCATCACGCATTTCTAAGGTACTGATGTGAAAACTGCCGTCTGCATCCGTTGCGGGTAAGCCATCTTGCAGCAGCAATACACCACGAGCAAGCGGTGCGCTTTGCACGCCAGAGCCGCGAATATTTAAACGTGGCTGGTCAATCCCCCCAAAGAAATTTTGGATAACCAACCCAGGCTGGTAATCCAGGGCGTCTTGTAAGGTAGCAAGGCGAGTATCTTTTTCGATAACAACTAAATTTGTTCCACCAGCCACTTTTTCAAGTTTATCTTTTTCTTGCTGCTCACTCGGTGACAAACGGCTTTGGCCTGTTGAATACGTAACGATCAGTTTGTCTGGTGTGCCTACTGGTGCAGCGAACCCAATTGGTATCGCCAAAGTTCCTATGCCTAAAGTTAGAGCAATACAATGGGCCAATTGGTGCCGCTTTAAACGATAAGACATATATTCACCCCAATAATAGTAATGGTTATCATTTTCATTTAAGGAGTTTAAAATAGAGGATGGGTATAGATATCCCTATGACATTTGTCAAAACCAAAATAAATTAATTTATTATTTATATTAAAATTATAGTTTCCATTAAATTCTATTAAATTATCAATCTTGTCGTAAATTCATTTTCAATTTTAAATAACGTACCCAACCTAATACTTAAATAACTAAAAGCATATCAACATATGCTATATAAAAAGAGAATATATGAATATAAAAACCTTTAAATTTATCGATAAGGATTCAAATGGCATTGTCGTTAATTTTGATAATAGAAACAAAAAAACAGTCACCATTAGCTTATTTTTAGATAATGAAAATATAGAAACCATATCAACTAATAATGATCATTATCTTTTCAAGGTAGGTAAATCGGGGAACTACCATGTAACCATCTCATTTGTTGATAGTAATAAAAATATTTTACACTTAATTGATAGCCCTGTTAGCTATCGTCTTCCCCATCAGGAAATCAATAAAAAAATTAAAGCAGAAATAAAATCGAAAACCATCAACCATAAAATTGATGGGATTAATAAATATTTTTTAGAAATTAAATCTAAAATAAAAAGTTCGCATTTTATTATGGATGCTTTATCAAATGAATTAGTTAATTCAAAATTAATTTTGATTAAATTAAATATTCGCTCTTCCGTTACGCAATGTGAATATTTTAACCTTTATGGAGAAAATAATTATGACGATTTGCTTGAAATATCGCAACGGCTTGAAAAATTAGATTGTGTCAGCTACTGCTGCATCTGCCCCAACACAACAGGCTACCAGCCTCCCAAACTCCCTATCAATAGCCAAACTATTGAAGAAGAGATCAGTAGTGATGAGATAACCCCCGATTTCACCGAGTTACAAAAATATTTAGATGCCCCAATGGGTATGAATGTGAGAGAGGCATGGGCAAAAAATATTGATGGCTCACTAGCGGTTGTTCGCCATATGGATTTTGGTGTATACCAAAACCATGAAGATTTTAAAGATGCAAACCTTGCTGTGGTAAGTAGCCGACCTGAAACGCAAGATTGTAACCATGGTACCGCTTCAACAGGTTGCATAATTGCGACTAAAAATGAATTTGGTGTCACTGGCATTGCACATGGTTGCCAATTTTATTTCTATGATACTGACGACTTAGATCAACTTACGGATGATACTCAGCCGGGTGACATTGTTAGTTTCGACCTCCAATTTCGCATTGAGAATAAATTGCTTCCTATCACATCCATCCGTAATTGGTGGGAAAGAATTAAAATTATGGTCGATAAAGGTGCAACCGTTCTTCTAGCAGCAGGGAATGGTGGCTTGGATTTAAGCAAACCCGAGGTTATGGATGATTTCGGTGACAATGGCAGCATGTTAGTAGGCGCTTGTTACCACTACACTGGGAAACGTGCGCTTTTTTCAAATTATAATCAAACAAGCTCACTGATTAATTCATGGGGAGATTGGAGTGTGACCACCACAGGCTATGGAAAACTACAAAAACACCCCGGCAATGAACGCAATTATACCGACCGTTATTCAGGAACATCGAGTGCAACACCACTATGTTCAGGTGCACTCGCATTAATTCAAGGCTATGCTAAACAGCATCAAATTATTCTGTCAGCGTGGGGAATGCGCGAATTGATAAGTAAATCGACCTATACGGAAGGTGTTAACGATGGGATAGGCTATCGGCCCAATGTAAATCAGTTATTAAAAGAAATTGATAAGCTCGCCCAAATTACTGAATAATTCAGCTATCGTTAAGCCATAATATCGGCCTATTATTTGACTAGTGAGATAACCCGGCTACACACTTTCTCTAATAACGCTTTGTTATGGCTAAAAATAATCATCGCCAGGGGTCGCTCTTCCGATAATCTCACTAACAACTGCCAAATCTCTTTTTGCAAATTAGCGTCTAACTGTGCGGTGATTTCATCAGCAATCAAAATTTTCGTTCGCGGGTCAAGGGCCCGCAATAAGGCGATACGAGCAAGCTCACCACCGGATAACTCACTGGGAAGCCTTTCTAGCCATGCAGGTTTAATCGAAAAACGCGCTAACCAGTGAGAATCTGGCTGCCAAGCATCAAATACACTCGCACCGACCTTACGGTATGGGTTAAAACTTTTTTCTGGATGCTGAGGGACTAATTGAATCGGGCAATAACCATGTTGAGCCAATGGTTGGCCTTCAAATAAAATGGTTCCTTTGAATGCCGTTTGCCACTGAGCTAATACTCGGCCTAACGTAGTTTTACCAAAGCCACTAGGCGCAGATATTCCAAGGCGTTCACCGCTAGCCAGTGACAAATTAAAGTCATCCCACAGCCGTTGCTCACCTTGATCAATACATAAATTATTTACTTGTAAAATAGGTTCAGTGATACTCATTTACTTGCCATAAATTGATGTTCAGGTAACGCATTCCATAATGATTGCAGCCACGGCCCACCTCCGCCTTGTTGCAGTTGTTGGCTGCTTAGCACGTCTTCCAACTCTCCATTACGCAATAAGGCGATACGGTCGGCAAAACGCACAGCCATGGATAAATCATGGGTGACCCATAAAACACCTCGGCCATCGTGACACAGTGATTTAATATTTTCGAGCAGTTGCATCGCATGCTCGTCATCCAACCATGATGAAATTTCATCCGCTAAAATATATTGCGCGCAAGAAAGTGTCGCACTGCTGGCGAGTACCCGTTTTGCCATTCCACCGGATAACTGGTTTGGGTAGCTATCCACTAGTGAGCTTTGCAAATTATATTGCTGTAAGTGCCGCGCAACATCGTGCATTTTAATATGCTGCCCGCTTAACACTGCGGCACGTTCTAATTGTGGACCGATACGAATTAACGGATTAAGCGCACTAACCCCTTGAGGGATATAACATAATGCATTGCCGCGGTGCTGAGCTTTGTTTTGTTCAGTCAGCTTTTTACCATTAAGGTGAATACCGCCACGACAGCGCATATTATGGGGAAGTAACCCCAAAACACTTTGTAATAACAAGCTCTTACCTTCCCCGCTCCCACCCACCAATGCAACCATCTCACCGGGCTGAATATCCAAGGAAATTCCTTGGAGTAACGGAGCCCAACGTTTACGTCCTAACCAACGAAACTGCGCGACATCCACGGTGAGATTATCAAGACTCAACATACGGCCCCCTTCAACCATAGCTGCTGCAAGGCCTTAGCAAATTGGTCAAATAATAACACTAACCCGACTAATGCAACGCCTGGGAAAACCACCAGCCACCAAGCTCCTGTGCTGAGGTAGCGCAATGCATCAGACAATAAAATACCCAGTGAGGGTTCATGAGGCGATAAACCAAAACCTAAGAAACTTAATGCCGCACTGTGTAAAACCGCGTGGGGAAACATTAACAACGTTCCTACCATCCATTGCGGCAAAATCATGGGTAAATAGTGATAGCGCCAGCGGTAAAACGCACTGTTACCAATACGTTGAGATAACATAATGTAATCTGACTGGCTAACTCGTTGTAACTCCGAACGTAAAATTAAGGCTAATTTTGGCCAATGTGTCAGTGCAACGGCCCAAATCACCCCCATTTTTCCGCCACCCAGCGTAAAACAAATCAATACCAGTAATAAAAGATGTGGCAATGCCAACATAGCATCAATAATGCCGCGCACCACGTAGTCCATAACTTTGCTTATTGAAGATAACCCCGCCATGACAAGTGCAATGAAACCACTGGTAATGGCAGCCATAAGGCCGATTTGCAAACTTGTTGCCACACCTTGAAAGGTTCTAGCAAATAAATCACGTCCTAAATTATCTGTACCAAATAGGTGCGCCCACGAAGGTGGCAAACGCCTATCGAGTAAATTCATTTCAATATCATTGAAGGAGAGGCCAAACGCATAAATACTGACGATGACCAATAAAAGCAACGAAAGAGCTAACTTAAATAAAGCGCGATTAGGGTTATAGGTCATGATTCTCTCATCACTCCCTTATTCACTTTTTTTAGTAGGCTATCGGCTACCGTATTGCTTAAAAATATTAGCGCAGCACATAACATGACGATCCCCATCAACAAGGGAATATCTCCACGTAGCCCCGCATCAATCGTCGCCTGACCAAGGCCTGGATAGGCAAATACTTTTTCAGCTAGCAATGCTCCGCTCAATAATTCACCAACAGAAGCAAACTGCAAACAAATTGCAGGGGTAATAGCATGTTTTAGTACATGAAACCTCATCATCGGCCAGCCATTATCTCCTTGAGCCTGTGCGTAATGAATAAATTCACTGCTCATCACTTCTATAACTTTGGTACGTGTATGCAATGCGATATTGCCCACACCTAGCATACCCAACGCAATGACAGGCAAAATCAGGTGATGAAGTTTCTGTGAAAAAGTTGCCGTTTGCTCATCCAAGCCTATCGGCCAAGCACAGCATATTGGAGCCCACTGTAATGTCACCGCGAACAAAGACAACAACAGCAAACCGACCCAAAAAACAGGAATTGAAGCAAGTAAATAGCATAATGTGGAGATAAGCTTGTCTGGCCAGCGGTTTAAATAACGCCCAGAGACCAACCCCAGTGTAAAACCAACAACACCGGAGAACAGCCAAGCACAAATAAGCAGAGCTAAAGAAGGTACAAGGCGGTCTGCAATCACTTGAATTACTGGGGTGTTATAGAGCATGGAATAGCCCAAATCCCCCTGTAATACTTGTGAAAACCAACGCCAAAACTGTACCCATAATGGCTGATCAAGCCCCCATCGTGCAGCAATTAGCGCATATTGCTCAGGGGGCACGTGCAGTAAGTCATTGCCAATATAGGCTTTTATTGGGTCGATTGGCGAGTAACTCAGCAGGATAAAAATCCCCGCTGCCGTTACGGTTAATAAACAAATAAATCGCAATAAAAGCCCAAGTGCGGTTCGCATTACTGACAGGTCCACGCCCATTCATCGACATTATTTAACACCGACCAAGAGCCGTGAATTTCAGGAGCACTGGTACCTAAATCAACACAATTATTCAGTAAATAAATATGTTGTAGGTTCATCAACCAAGCCCACGGAGCATCACCTTTAATACCAACACCCGTGGTACCGTTCCAATCTACTTGCTGCCATAACGGAATCGCCGCGTCTTGGTCAGCTTGCGCTAACGCTTTTTCGATTAGCTCATCAACGGCTGCATTTTTATAATAACCGGGGTTATAAAAGCCAACACCTGCTGCTTTGCTGCTGTAATTATGGACAATTTCCATCGGGTCTAAGCTTCCCCAACCAAACAGTGTTGGGTTAGCATGCATGTGTAGCTCAACGGTTTCCCAGCTCCCCGATTTTAAATCCATCTCGATGCCAATCGGTTTTAAGCTAGAACGGATTGCCTGCGCAAGGTCACGACGTGTGGTATCACCACTGGCATACCATAATGTCAGTTTTGCCACTTTGCCATTTTTCTCACGTAAGCCCTCTTTATTCAGCTTCCATCCCGCCTCTTCTAAAATGGATTTCGCTTTTTCAAGATCACCATCTTTAAAAGCTGAATCTGGGCTATTCCATGGCAGCCCTGCAACACCAGTATAAGCCGGTACGGCAAAGCCTTCCAACACGGATTCCGCCAATAATTTACGGTCAAGTGCATAGTTAATGGCTTTACGGACAGCAACATCAGAAGTGATGTCGTTACCGATAGGGTTACCTTGAGCATCTTTCTCGCCGGCAGGTGGAATTGGGAAAGAAATGCCGCGGTTTTCCACGCTATAGCGCTCAACCAGTTTCATGTTTTTCACATCATTAGCATTCGCCGCTACCGCAGCTGGGATACGAACAATTTCCAGTTGATTGCTTTGTGCCGCAGCAAAGGCCGCATCTTCATCAAGGAAAACAAAGACCATTTTATCAAAGTCATTTTTTGGCCCTGCATAATACGGGTTTTGCTCGACAATCAGTTGCTGCCCCGGCTGGAATGCAACTAAACGATAAGGGCCTGCGCCAATTGGGTTATGTGCATAAGTTTTCGCATCATATTTATCGGCACAAACAATCCCTAACGAACCAAGTACATTAATAAAGGTACTTTGTGGGGAAGATAAGGTGATTTTTACGGTGAGAGGATCAATTTCCTCTGCTTTGGCAAAATTCCCCATATCCACCTTACCGCCACTTGCCGCAGCATTGTTATAGGTAAATACGACATCTTTCGCCGTCAACGGTGAGCCATCGGAAAATTTTAAGCCTTTTTTCAGCTTGAGTGTCCACTGTTTACCATCTGCATTGTGTTGATAACTTTCAAGCATATAGCTATGCCATGAAAGGTCAGCTTTTTGCTTCAGTAATGGGCTATGCAACAGTAGGTAGCTGCCGTGGCTCCACCCGAGCATGGGGTCAAAACCTTCAGTCGGCTCTGAGCCAATCGCTAAACGTAAAGTTTGTGATTGAGCGGGTTCAACTGCTTGTACTTGCAGTGTGAGCCCCATCAGGCACATTGCGGCAACGATATTTTTAATCATACATCCCTCTATAGACAGATTTTATTTTTTATTTCATATAATTAATGAAGCTATTTTCATTAATGTCGCTATTGGTGAGATATTCACTATGTGTAGAGTAACCAATATGAGTTATATTAAATTTAACGCCCTGATTGCTAGGCGCTACATCAATAGAACAGCGAATTTATTCGAGAAACCGTCAAAATTAAGTCGTTATTTGACCTATCTTAACAACTACTCATCAATTTCTTTGTCAAATTCAATTGGATTAGAGTGCAAGGACAAATTAGTAATAAAATTCGGGTCGTTCGACTGCCTTGATTGCAACCGAAATTGAGAAGGCGTCATATTATATTTTCGCTTAAAGACATCGCAAAAATATGCATTACTGCCAAAACCGCAACGATGACTAATTTGAAAAACAGAATAATTCGAAAATGTTAAATAATTCAACGCCATTCCCATTCGAACATCTAGCAATAATTGACGAAATGACACCCCTTCACGGTTCAAATGGCGACGCAAAGTTGAAGGTGTTGTAAATAACGCTTTCGCAACATCGTCTAAATGCCATTTTTTTTGCGGTTCTTGAGTTATCAAATGGGTAATTGCTTGGTTTTTCGGTTCATCATAATTAAAACGAAACAGGTTAAGAATATCGATACCTTCTTGATATACTGCCATTAAAATAAAATATAGGCTCTGTTTCATTAACAATGCTTCTTGGGATTCACTCTGTTTTTTTAATGGTAAACATTGTTTTAATAAACTAAAGTTATCTCTCACCGTTTCAGGGGGAGAAACATGGTAAATAGGTTGGTGGCTAGTCAGTGGCGCACCCGACTTCATCAATGTTTTCAGTAATAAAAATACCGATTGTAATTCTTCTTCTGACATCGATAAGGTGTGTAATTCAAGCGGCTGATTCACGGTGTTACACACAATATTGCAAGAAACTTGGCTGTATTTAGGAATAATTAAGGTGACATCGGTTTCAATTTCAATGGATTGACCGTTGATCACAACATTTCCTTTCGCGCCAGTTAACATGGCTATCATCGCGTTTTCAATATAAAACGCTTTTAGCACCATTTGGCTTTCCGAAAGAAAGAATTTATATTCCATAATCTCTATAAACTGCAGTTAATGTCAGAATGACTTCCCAAGAAAAGGGATTGTTGAATAGATATAAAGTCACGTAGCAAAACATATCAACCCCATACCTGTGCGGCTGAGAATATAGTCCTGTTACGCTGAAATCGCAATATAGATATACGCTCATTTTTTACTGTTATTTTGACGGTTGTTACATTTTCTAAATAAAATGCTATTTAATTGAAAGGCAATTTTCGATATAAGGTGTAGAATCGCGCGGCAGACACATGCAGCCGACAACACTGCATAATAATAATGATTTTGGTATTCACTCACACCCTACCCTACTTGCATTAGCTTTTACATCATAACTACCCAATTTTTGTTAGGCGTATAGCTAAACATGTTCGCGTATTTTTAGTTGACTGAGTTGCAGGAGAAAGTATGTCTGATTTTTCAGGATCAGGCTGGTTAGCTGAAATCTTTTTACGATATGAACTAAAACGTGGCGTCACCCGCTTAACGGACAAACAACATATCGGCCCTTTAATGGTTCAGCGGCCATTCTACCCCGAGCAAGGAATTGCACACACGTATTTACTTCATCCACCCGGTGGCGTTGTCGGGGGGGATAAACTCCTTATCAATATTGATGTTCAACCACATGCCCATGCGTTATTGACCACGCCTGGTGCAACAAAATTTTATCGTAGTGCGGGCGGCGTTGCACGACAAGTACAAAGCTTAACCGTCGCGCCCAATGGGTTCTTAGAATGGTTACCTCAAGAAAATATTTTTTTCCCTGAGGCTCAAGTTCGCTTAGAGACTCATATTCGAATCGCAAGTTCATCAAAATTTATCGGCTGGGAAATCCAATGTTTAGGCCGACCCGTATTAAACGAGCAATTCGACAACGGTGATATTCGGGGCCGCTTGCAGTTTTATATTGATGACAAACTCACCTTGGCAGAATCCATATTTATCGAGGGTTCGCAAAAACAATCTGCCGTCATGCGTGAATTTCCTATGGTGGGTTCCTTGTATATCTACCCCGCCAGCGATGAATTAAAAGCTGAACTTCACGAGAGTTTGGCGGTGTTTTTCTCTACGGAAGTGAGGCCGCTTGAGTATGGACTGACTGATGTAGACGGTATTTTAGTATTGCGGTTATTAGGTTCTCAAACCGAGCCCATGATGGCTTGCTTCGCCCATATTTGGCAGGCAACAAGACAATACTGGTTAGGTTATTGCCCAGAACCGCCGCGTATTTGGGCAACTTAAACGTTTTTTAGGAGCAAAAAATGGAATTAACCCCCAGAGAAAAAGATAAATTATTGCTTTTTACGGCAGGCCTCGTTGCTGAAAGGCGTTTAGCCCGTGGATTAAAGCTTAATTACCCTGAGGCGGTCGCATTGATCAGTTGTGCGATTATGGAAGGCGCCCGTGATGGCAAGACGGTTGCTCAATTAATGAGCGAAGGTCGAACCGTGTTAACCGCAGAGCAGGTAATGGAAGGCGTGCCGGAAATGATCAAAGACATTCAGGTGGAATGTACATTTCCTGATGGCACAAAACTGGTTTCTATTCACGACCCGATTGTATAGGTAACAACATGATCCCCGGTGAAATTAAAGTCAACCACGCTTTAGGCGATATCGAACTCAATGCAGGTCGAGAAACCCAAACGATACAAGTTGCCAACCATGGTGACCGCCCGATTCAAATTGGCTCTCACTATCATTTTTATGAAGTCAATGAGGCCCTGAAATTTGAACGTGAAGGCACGCTGGGTTTTCGTTTGAATATCCCAGCAGGTATGGCCGTGCGTTTTGAACCTGGACAAAGTCGTACTGTTGAACTCGTCGCTTTTAGTGGCAAGCGAGAAATTTATGGTTTCCATGGCAAAGTCATGGGCAAGTTAGAGAGTGAGAATAAATAATGAAAACAATCTCTCGTCAAGCGTATGCGGATATGTTTGGCCCCACAACTGGTGACCGCTTACGCTTAGCTGATACAGCATTATTTTTAGAGATCGAAAAAGATTTCACCACCTATGGTGAAGAGGTCAAATTTGGTGGCGGTAAAGTTATTCGTGACGGCATGGGTCAAAGCCAAGTCACCAGTGACCAGTGTGTCGATGTGTTAATCACTAATGCCATTATTTTAGACCACTGGGGCATTGTTAAAGCGGATATCGGAATTAAAAACGGCCGTATTGCGGGGATTGGTAAAGCTGGTAACCCTGATGTTCAACCCAATGTTGATATCGTTATCGGCCCCGGCACAGAAGTGGTTGCTGGTGAAGGTAAAATTATCACCGCGGGTGGCGTTGATACTCACATTCATTTTATATGCCCACAACAGGCAGAAGAAGGTCTTGTTTCCGGTGTTACCACCTTTATAGGCGGTGGAACAGGCCCTGTTGCTGGTACTAATGCCACGACCGTCACCCCCGGTATTTGGAATATGTACCGCATGTTAGAAGCCGTTGATGAACTGCCGATCAACGTCGGGCTATTTGGTAAAGGCTGCGTCAGTCAACCCGAAGCGATTCGCGAACAAATCGAAGCGGGGGCAATAGGCTTAAAAATTCACGAAGATTGGGGCGCTACCCCAATGGCTATTCACAATTGCTTGAATGTGGCCGATGAAATGGATGTGCAAGTGGCTATCCATTCAGATACGCTAAATGAAGGTGGTTTTTATGAAGAAACCGTGAAAGCTATTGCAGGGCGAGTGATCCACGTATTCCATACTGAAGGTGCTGGCGGTGGCCATGCCCCTGACGTCATCAAATCTGTTGGAGAACCGAATATTCTGCCTGCATCGACCAACCCTACAATGCCATACACCATCAATACCGTTGATGAGCACTTGGATATGTTAATGGTTTGCCACCATTTAGACCCATCGATTCCAGAAGATGTGGCTTTTGCTGAGTCTCGAATTCGCCGTGAAACCATTGCTGCGGAGGATATTTTACACGATATGGGTGCAATTTCTGTGATGTCCTCAGACTCACAAGCCATGGGACGCGTTGGCGAAGTGATTACTCGTACTTGGCAATGTGCTCATAAAATGAAATTACAGCGTGGGACGTTAGAAGGCGACACTCTCGATAGCGATAATAACCGTATCAAACGCTATGTGGCGAAATACACCATTAACCCCGCTATCGCTCACGGTATCGCCCATGAAGTCGGTTCGGTAGAAATCGGTAAGTTAGCGGATATCGTATTATGGGATCCTGCATTTTTTGGTATCAAACCCGCCCTTATCATGAAAGGGGGAATGGTTGCGTATGCACCAATGGGCGATATTAACGCTGCTATTCCGACACCACAGCCAGTACATTACCGCCCGATGTTTGGGGCGTTAGGTAAAGCAAAATACCATACCTCGATGATTTTTATGTCAAAAGCCGGTATTGAAGCAGGTGTTCCTGAAAAATTAGGCCTACAGAGCCAAATAGGCCGAGTTGAAGGCTGCCGAAGCATTAGCAAAGCTTCAATGGTACACAACAGTTATGTGCCCCACATCGAACTTGATCCACAAACCTATATCGTCAAAGCCGATGGCATCCCACTGGTGTGTGAACCAGCGACTGAGTTACCGATGGCACAACGTTACTTTTTATTCTGACCCCTAATTAAAAGAGCCAGAGAATGAAAAAATTTATTAAAGTGGTTGCTCCACAACCTCATTCACCAACAGCGTTAACCTTATGCTTAACCATGGATGAGCGCACCAAAAGTCGTTTAAAAGTCACCTTAAGCGATGGGCAAGAAGCGGGGCTATTTTTGCCGCGCGGAACCATCCTGAAGGAAGGCGATGTTTTATCCACTGAAGACGGTGAGTTAGTCACCATCGAAGCCGCGAAAGAGCAAGTTTCTACGGTTTACAGTGATGACGCTCTGTTACTTGCTCGCGTTTGCTATCACTTAGGTAACCGCCATGTTCCATTGCAAATTGAAGCGGGCTGGTGCCGTTATTTTCATGACCATGTGCTAGATGATATGGCCCGTGGATTAGGCGCTACCGTCAGTGTCGGTTTAGAAAAGTACCAACCGGAACCAGGGGCCTATGGCGGCTCATCAGGTGGTCATCACCACCATCACGGCCACGATGATCACCACCACTAATCGGGGTCAGGGAGTTTGCCTATGTTAGCAGATCTGCGCTTATATCAGTTAGTTAGCCCTTCTTTACCTGTTGGGTCATTTACCTATTCACAAGGCCTAGAATGGGCGATTGAAAAAGGCTGGGTAACAACACCTGATACCCTTGCTGGCTGGCTAACCGCACAAATGACACATGCCATTGCAACATTAGAGCTTCCTGTTTTACGGCAAATTCATACTTCCCTTTCCCTTGGTGATATTGAAACGGTGAAATATTGGTGTGAATTTATGATTGCCAGCCGTGAAACCAAAGAATTGCGTCAAGAAGAACGGCAACGAGGAATTGCTTTTGCCCGACTACTTCCTCAGCTAGGTATTGAACTGGATGCTAACCTGCAAACCTGCGTGAAACAAACCCAGCTAATGGCTTTCGCTCTCGCCGCCGTAAATTGGCAGATTGACGTTGAAAAATTGTGCACCGCGTATGCATGGGGTTGGCTAGAAAACACTGTGATGTCCGGTGTTAAGCTTATCCCTTTAGGGCAAAGCGCAGGGCAAAATATTTTATTTACCCTTGCTGAGCGCATACCCGAAGTGGTTACGCAATCAGCGATCTGGCCAATAGACGATATTGGCAGTTTTACACCTGCACAAATTATTGCCAGTAGTCGGCATGAAACCCAATACACACGACTTTTTCGTTCATGAGAAAAATGCTATGCAAGAATATAATCAACCTTTAAGAATTGGTGTCGGTGGGCCGGTTGGCTCAGGAAAAACCGCATTATTAGAAGTGTTATGTAAAGCCATGCGCGACACTTACCAAATTGCCGTTGTCACCAATGATATTTACACCCAAGAAGATGCCAAAATTTTAACCCGAGCCGAAGCATTAGATGCAGACCGCATTATTGGCGTTGAAACTGGCGGCTGCCCTCACACGGCGATTCGTGAAGATGCATCAATGAATTTAGCGGCAGTTGAAGAGTTAGCCATGCGCCATAAAAACCTTGATATCGTGTTTGTGGAAAGCGGCGGTGATAACCTCAGCGCGACGTTTAGCCCAGAACTGGCAGACTTAACTATTTATGTTATCGATGTTGCAGAAGGCGAAAAAATCCCACGTAAAGGCGGCCCGGGGATCACCCATTCCGATTTATTGGTAATTAACAAAATTGACCTTGCACCCTATGTCGGCGCTTCATTAGAAGTGATGGAAGCCGATACCGCAAGAATGCGCCCAGTAAAGCCCTATGTGTTTACTAACTTAAAGAAAAAAGTCGGCTTAGAAACCATTATCGAGTTTATTATCGATAAAGGTATGTTAAGGCGTTAATAGATTTGAACGGCATATAGATTCTATCTATATGCCGTTTTCAATTAGCAAATACGGGGTAAAGGCTCACTGTAGGGTAAATCTAATAATCTTGATGTACCGAAGATCCCAACTAATTTGACTTGTTTTTGCTCAGTCACACAACCAATCGTGGCTGCATTTTTCCCTAATGGGTGCTGGTGTAGTGCAGCAAGCACCGCATTTTCCACTTCAGGTTTCACCACAATCACTAATTTGCCTTCATTCGCAAAGTTTAACGGCTCTAAGCCCAATAGCTCACACACGCCCCTAACCGCAGAAGAGATAGGTAAATCACCTTCATTAACCGCAATTCCACAGCCGCTGGCTTGGGCAAATTCATGTAGGATTGCCGTTACCCCACCACGAGTTGCGTCTCGTAATGCCCGAACGCCATCAATTTCACGTAGCGGTGCTATCAATGGCGTTAATACTGCACAATCACTGCAAAGCTCCGCTTCTAACCCAAGTTGTTCGCGTAGGTTTAAAATAGTGGCGCCGTGGTCACCCAGCGTACCGCTAACAATCACTTTATCCCCCGCTTGAATATGCTGCGCTCCCCACTGGATATTGCTCGGGATCACACCAATACCGGCCGTATTGACAAAAATTTTGTCTGCCGCCCCGCGCTGCACCACTTTGGTATCGCCTGTCACAATATCCACTCCCGCTGCTGCTGCCGTTGCCGCCATGGATTCCACAATTGAGGTAAGTTCAGAAAGCGGAAAGCCTTCTTCCAAAATAAAACCACAAGACAGGTATTTGGGGATAGCACCACTGACTGCGACGTCATTCACTGTGCCGCAAACAGCTAATTTACCAATATTGCCTCCGGGAAAGAAAATCGGGTCGATGACATAGCTATCGGTACTGAATGCCAACCGGTCGCCTAATGCGGTCATTTCTGCCAATGCTAGCCGAGCTTGGTCTTCCCGCTCATTCAGCGCTTGGTTAGCAAATGCCTGTAAGAACAGTTGTTCAATCAATTGCTGCATCGCCTGCCCACCACTACCGTGGGCCATCGTCACCACATTGTTAGCATCACGACTCATTTATGCCTCCCGACGATATTGGTAATAAGCTGCACAGGCACCTTCAGAAGAAACCATTAATGCACCAAAAGCAGTTTGTGGCGTACAACGACGCCCAAATAACGTACATTCGCTGGGTTTACAGCGCCCTGTCAACACCTCACCACAGCGTGCTTGCGGGTCATCAGCCACCTTATGAGGTTGTACCTGAAAGCGCCTCTCAGCATCAAAAAATTGGTAAGCTTGAGTTAATTGAACCCCAGAATCGGCAATTTCCCCCAATCCGCGCCATTCACTGGTTTGTTTGAGTTCAAAAACGTCCTCTAATGCTTTAAGTGCTAACAGGTTGCCTTCATCAGCCACAACGCGTTTATATTGGTTTTCTACTTCACAACGGCCATCGGCGATTTGGTCAACTAACATGGCTAATGACTGCAAAATATCTAAGGGTTCGAAGCCTGTAACCACTAAGGGTTTATGAAAGTCTTCAGTAATAAACTGGTAGGGATGCGCGCCAATCACCATGCTCACGTGCCCCGGCGCTAAAAAGCCATCAATACGCACATCCGGTTGTTCGAGTAAGCTACGCAAGGTGGGAATAATCGTAATATGCTGGCAGAACACACTAAAATTGGCTAGTTGGCGGCGTTTTGCTTGCTGCAAGGTGATTGCGGTGCTCGGCATGGTGGTTTCAAAGCCTAAGCCAAAGAAAACCACTTGGCGATGAGGATGTTGCTCTGCTAATGCCAAAGCATCTAGCGGCGAATAAACGATGCGGACATCCGCCCCATTACGCTTGGCGTCAAGTAAAGAGCCCTTTTCGCCCGGCACACGCATTGCATCACCATAAGTACAAAAGATAACCTCTGGGTGCTGTGCAATTTCAATACAGCCATCAATTCGTCCCATTGGTAAAACGCACACAGGGCAACCTGGCCCATGAACAAATTCAATTTCAGCGGGTAATAACTGGTCAATACCAAACTTAAAAATCGCGTGGGTATGGCCTCCACAGACTTCCATGAGTTGTAATGGACGTCGTTTCACTTGAGGTATTTCATTCACCCGTTGATGAATATGCGCCAATAGCGCTTTTGCAAGAACAGGGTCGCGAAATTCATCGACGTACTGCATCTGTTGCTCCTGCATTTAAACCGCTAAAATCACCAACTTCATGGTCTAATTGACTCATCGCGGTTAAGGCATCCAAGGTAGATTGCGCTTCTTCTTCATTGATGATACTCATGGCAAACCCGACGTGTACCAATACCCATTGGCCTAATAAATCAGTGGTTTCACCTTCACAAATTAGGCCAATATTAACATCGCGTTTTACACCACAAACATCCACTTGAGCGAGTTGGTGAATATCTTCACCAACTGCAACTATCTTGCCCGGAATACCTAAGCACATAGCTGTGTCTCCAACCATGCCAGCCATGCATCCATCCCTTCGCCGCGTATTGCAGACACTTGAATAACTTGGATATTGGGGTTCACCTGTTTGGCATTGGCAATACACGCATCGACATCAAAATTCAGGTATGGCAATAAGTCAATTTTATTCAATAACATAATATCTGCTGCCGCAAACATATGTGGATATTTGAGAGGTTTATCTTCCCCTTCCGTGACCGACAGCACCGCCACTTTATGGCGCTCCCCTAGGTCAAAACTGGCAGGGCACACGAGATTCCCAACATTTTCGATAAATAACAAGCTGTTATCTGCTAAATCTAAACGTGCCGTTGCATCGTGCACCATTTGTGCATCTAAGTGACAACCTTTTCCTGTATTCACTTGAATCGCAGATACACCCGTTTCGCGGATCCGTTGTGCATCATTAGTGGTTTGTTGGTCACCTTCAATCACTGCACAATTGATTTTGTCACGTAGCCTTAATAAGGTTTCTGTGAGTAAGGTCGTTTTTCCAGAACCTGGGCTAGAAACGAGGTTTAGCGCTAAAATATTCTTCTGGTTAAAATCCTCGCGGTTATGTTCTGCCAGATGGTTATTCTTATCTAACACATCCATTTCAATTTGTAGCATACGTTTTTGGCTAATTCCCGGTGCATGGGTACCTGCTTCACCGTGACCATAATCAAGGTCATGGTGTTCCCCTGCTGGTTTAAAACTTGCCTCAGCCGTTTGATAAATATGTTTATGCTTATGTTTGTGTTTATGCTTTTTAGATTTATTTTCAGCAGGTGCGGGCTCATATTGGTGATAATGGTTATGCACATCACCTTGATGATAGTAATGGTGATGAATGATCACTGTTTGCCCGTGAGATTCATGATCATGCTGGTGGTCATGATGGTCGTGATCGTGGTGGTGGTCGTGACCATGATGTTGGTCATGGTCGTGGTGATGATCGTGACCATGATGATGGTCATCCCCCTCAATTTTGCGCTCTCCCGATGCACATCCACAAGTACTACACATAAATTTCACTCCCAACCGCTAAATTGTTAAATTAGATTAATACATAATCTATTGAGTCTGGTTGATACACCTCAAAGTCAGTTCAAAAAGCTATTCCACTTCCAACTCTTTGATACGCAAACTCTCCCCACTCTCAACTTTCAGGTTCAGCCCCTGACAGCGTGGACAAACCGATTGGTGGCTGTCTACTTCCACCGTTTCACTGCAATCCCAACACCATGCTTGTGCGGGCGAGTAAATGATGTGGAGCTGGCAGCCTTCTGCAACCGTACCACGGCAAACGACATCAAAACTGAAGCGAAATGCACTCTCTTCAACACAAGAGAGCGCACCAATTTCAAGCCAAACACCAGTGACTCGGTTAACTGCATTTTTTTTCGCCTGCTGTTCAATAATTTCTATCGTACTTTGGCATAACGAAATCTCATGCATCCTGCCCCCTTAAGTGACGGGTAAACAATGCCCTGCGTTCAGGTGCTTGAGGAATATTTGGGTCACTCACTGGAAGCGATAACAAAATTCGCTGACAATCATCCACCAAGTGAATACCTTGCTCCGGTGTCATTTTCTTTTCTAATGGCGACATTAATGAGCAAGCAACATATTGAGTTAAACCGTCTAATTCACCCACGGTATACGTCATTTCACCATAAGGGAGGATTAACCCAACCTTGTCACCGACCACGCGGCGAGGCCAATATTGTTCAGGCCCCGGTAGAATAATCGCACTGAGCATCCATGGCGTGATCACCACGCCCACCCATTGCCCGTCAAACAGTGTAAATTCACTGGCATGCACTGGCATCGTCGGATGCAAAAATGACAAATCATGCATTGATTGTTCAGCAACCCGCGTAAATGCGGCCTCCACCAGAGGCCGAGGGTTAGTGTCATAACCTAAGATTTCATCCGGCATGCAAACTCTCTTCTTTTGCTATGATTTCCAAGCCTTCGCTTCGCAAAACCTCAATGACCTTTTGTAAGGCTGGCTCTAAAGCGGCCTGCCCAGTTGCTGTCAAACCAATATGCGGTTCGAGAGATTCAGGCACAACGCCAACTAATGTTAGCCTCTGTGGAAATTCATCGGTTAAATGCAAAGCTGATAGCACATCTGATAAACCGAGTTGATGCGGGGAAATTTTACGCGTAAATAGCGCAGGAACTTCGTCATCGCGCAAGACTAAAATCGAGCCAGCCTGCTGGCTCGATAACACGACGTCGGCAATAATTAAATGGTCTCTATCCGCCATTGGGCCAATCAATTCCATTCCTGCCGTTCCACCATCAAGTACTTCTACGCATTCAGGTAGATGATAGCGCTGTTCTAAAGCCTCAACGATGCGTACCCCAATTCCTTCATCACTGAGCAGTATATTGCCAACACCTAAGACTAAAATACGCATTACAGCACCTTAACCTTAGTGACTTCGCCACCTTCAGGGTCAACAATATGTACAGCACAAGACATACAAGGGTCAAATGAGTGGATGGTTCGCACCACCTCAAGGGGTTTAGATGGGTCAGCAACGGGAGTTCCTACCAATGCTTGCTCGTAAGGACCCGGCTCATCATTGAAATTACGTGGGCCGGAGTTCCAAGTAGAAGGTACTACCGCTTGGTAATTTTCAATTTTACCGTCTTTGATCACCACCCAATGGGATAACAAACCTCGAGGTACTTCACCAAAACCAACACCTTTAATGGTGGCATTTTCTGGGAAGATTGGTTTTACAAAGGTGGTGTGATCCCCTTTTGCGATGTTGTCCACCAGCGCTTGCCATTGAATTGACAAGGTTTCATTCAGTACACAACAACGAACACTACGTCCGATAATCCGCCCCAATGTTGAATGCAGTTGATCCACACTAATACTGTTACCTGTCAATGTTTGATACAGGTTTACCACATCATTAAAGTGTTTTTCCGTTGGCTCGTGTTTTGCCGCTAGTTTGCACAGTAAGTCTGCTAATGGCCCCACTTCGACGGTTTTATCATAGAAAGTCGGTGCTTTTACCCATGAATATTTACCGTCATCATCCCAGCCAGTGTAATCAGGGTTGGTGGTGCCTTCCCACGGTGCTTGAGGTTCATTTTCTTTGTACCATGCATGTTTGCTACTTTCTTTGATGCCGTTGATCAAATACTCATCTGTATGGCTAGTAATGGGGCGATAAGTACTAAAATCGCTGTTTTCCAGATAACCCCCCGGTAATAAGAAGCTCCCATTTTTACCATCCATTGGCATTTCAGGCATGCACATGTAATGTTTCGCACCTTGACCGACTTCGAGCCATTCAGGGTAGCCTGCTGCAATTACCGCTGCGTCAATTTTATACACTTGCTCAATGAAATCCCCTAAACGGTCAATAAAGGATTTCACATACATCAAACGTTCAAGGTTCAGAACCCCGACACCATCAAGATTGATAGGGTTTGCAACACCACCAACCGCAAGGTTTTGAATATGTGGTGTTTTCCCCCCTAATAACGCCACAATACGGTTAGCATCTCGCTGACATTCAAGGGCTTGTAAATAGTGGGCTACGGCAATTAAGTTCACCTCAGGCGACAGCTTCATCGCTGGGTGCCCCCAATACCCATTAGCAAAAATACCCAATTGCCCACTGGCAACCAGTTTTTTAATTTTATCTTGAACTCGTGTGAACTCTTCTGGGCTATTCAGTGGCCATGTCGAAACACCTTTCAAGATTTCGGCCGCTTTATTTGGGTCTGCGTTCAGCGCAGAGGTGATATCCACCCAGTCTAACGCAGATAATTGATAGAAATGAACAATATGGTCTTGAATGGTATGCGCGGCTAGAATCATATTACGGATATACTGCGCATTCACTGGGACATCAATATTTAAGGCACTTTCAATGGTACGCACCGACACAATACCGTGCACTGTGGTACAAACACCACAAATACGCTGCATAATCATCCAGGCATCACGGGGATCTTTCCCTTTGACTATCTCTTCCATACCACGCCACATCGTGCCTGAAGCCCAAGCCTTGGTGACTTTTCCATCTTCAATTTCACAATCAATGCGTAAATGACCTTCAATACGAGTGACTGGGTCTATTGTTATACGTTGGCTCATGCTTTACCTCGGGCCTCTGAATGGCTCATCGTTGTTTTTTTCAATGCTGGAATAACAGGTAATAAGCGGATCAATAAGATATAAGCGCATACCTCTATTGCCACGAAACCTATTGAAATTAAAAGTTCTTCTGTTGTTGGGAAGTAGTCGTATCCGCCTCCGGGGTTGAATGCAACGAGGGAATAGCTCATCCGCCACATAGCAGCGCCAATCAACATGCTTAAACCGCTTGCATATAACCACCGCGAATCATTTCTTAGTGATGACATGCGGAAAATAATCAATGGGAAAACCATTAATGCGGTTTCTATCCAGAACATCATGGCGTAGAAATCGGTATTGAAGATATGGTGCAATTTATCTCGATAAATCAGCTCACCAAAACGACAGACCAAAAACAGCACTAACAGTACCTGCAAGATACGAGTGATACGAACAAACAGTGGCCGTTCATCTGCGCCCTGCCCACGTAATGCGGCTTGGAGTAATGACCCTTCAAAAATGACAATCGAAAAGCCCATAATGAATGCGGTCAGTAATGAGAGTAATGGCAGCATTTCATAACTTTGCCAAATAGGATGAACTTTATACCCTGCCGAAATCATCAATGACCCCATTGATGATTGGTGCATCATCGGCAATAACGCTCCTAGTGCAATAATGAAAAACATCACTTTATTTAAGCGTTTTAACGAAACTTTCCAACCAAAACGTTCACACAGTGCAGGAGCAAATTCCAATGCCATCACACCAATATAAATCGTCATACAAACCGCAGTTTCAAATAGCACCGAATTGGTGTTAAAGAAACCAGGAATGTAAAAGTAAGGCAAGTTCCAGTAGCGACCTACGTCAATAGTGATGGACAAACCACCAAGAGAGTAACCGAATAAACTGGCTAATAGTGCGGGACGCACTAACGGATGATATTCCCCGCGGTTAAATACATATACCGCCCAAGCCAGCGCCCAACCGCCACAAGCAAAACCGGTTCCAATCAGTAAGTCAAAAGCAATCCAAATTCCCCAAGGATAGCCACCATTTAGGTCAGAAACTGAACCTAGGCCGAAGACTAAACGTTTAACTATCAAGATGACACAAATCAGCACTAAGGGCCCAAAGACCATGATTGGCCAACTGACTAAACGCCCGCCTAGCGGCTGTTCTTTATGATGCGTCGTCATTTGAGTCATCTCCTTCGTGTTTGTCATTCTTGGTATTGCGATACACCAAGAAGCTCAACCCAGCCAACGCAGCCAATGGCAGTACCATGCCTTTGTAAAGCGTGTGCTGTACATACTCAGAACGGGCTCCGGTGGACAACTGTTCTAACTCAGGTAGCCCAAGGTTTTGATAGGACACACCTGAAAGAACAATGACTTGTGTGCCACCGCCTTCGAGCTCGCCATAAACATGAGTCTCATATTTCGGCACTTTAATAACATTCGGGTCATTGCTGTGTAAGGTTTGTCGTGGGTAACCGTACTCATCACCCACTTTGAGTGTTAAGCGTTTTTTGGCTTCCGCGAGCAATTCTTCTCGTGTTCCGAAAATCACCGCACCCGTTGGGCAAACTTCAACACAACCGGGTAAGCCGCCTTTATCTAAACGTTCGACACCTTTTTGGTTACATAACTCGCATTTATGAATCGCACCGAATTTGTCATCGTAGGCATATTTCGGAATATTAAAAGGACACGCCACCATGCAATAACGGCAGCCGGTACATACGCTGGCATCGTAATGAACAATGCCCGTTTTTGGGTCTTTCTTCAGGGCTTGAACTGGGCAAACTGACACGCAGTTCGGGTCAACACAATGCATGCATTGCTTTTTAATGTAGGCGTAACCATCTTTTTCTTGGTCTTTATGAACGCCGGTTCCACTACTCCAAACCTGAATAATATTGTTGGTATAAGGGGTTAGTTTGTCATTATTTGACCAAGTTTGTTCTCCAACCGGGTTACGTTCTGGATGGTTAATATCTTGACATTTTGTCACGCACGCCTGGCACCCAATACACAGAGTCGAGTCATATAGCATCCCCAAAGAATTGGGAATCGGCGGGCGGTTTTCGGGTCCCGCCAAACTGGGTGAACTTCCCGCAAGTAATGCTCCCCCCGCGGAGAGTTTCAGAAAATTTCGTCTATTCACGGTTATTCTCCCCGTGAGTCAGTATCTTGTTGGCGTTTTTGACGGCCTAGCTCACGTACCGCCATCACACTGACGCCAGCCACTAACCCAACAACACCACCGATTAACCCCACAGCAGTAGATGAAATTTGGCCACCTTCACGGTTATTGACATCTGGTTTATCCGCCCTTGGTGTTGGGTTTTCCACGCTCGCCAACTGATGGATCGCTTTGTGAAAGCCGACATTTTCCTCATTACAACCATAACAAGGATGACCAATTGCCACAGGCCAGACACCGCCAACATCACAGAATTGCAATGTGGAACAATTCCCGTAAGTTTCAGGCCCCTTACAACCTAAATGGTATAAACACCAACCTTCACGATGACCATCATCACCGAATTCTTTTGCGAAGCGGCCTGCATCAAAATGAGGGCGACGTTCACAGTGTTCATGAATTAAACGACCGTACGCGAACATTGGACGATTTTTGCTATCCAATTTTGGTGGGCGATTAAACGTAATTAAATGCGCGACTGTCGCAAGAAAATTATGAGGATTCGGCGGACAACCTGGAATATTGATAACTGTTTTATCTTTAATCACTTGGTTTAAACCCACAGCGCCTGTTGGGTTATCACCTGCCGCAGCAACACCGCCCCATGAAGCGCAAGAACCAATCGCAATCACGGCTGCGGCGTGTTCAGCCACTTCACGAATATGCTCAACAATCGGCTTACCCGCTACCATGCAATAAATACCGTTATCTTTGAGTGGGATAGAACCATCGACCACTAAAACATATTTTCCTTTGTACTTTTCAATTGCGTTATGTTTGTTTTGCTCAACTTGCTCACCAAAGGCAGCAGACAGCACCTCGTGGTATTCCAATGAAATGGTATCGAGAATTAAATTTTCCAAAGTAGGATGGGTGGAACACAGCAAAGACTCCGTACACCCCGTACACTCTTGGGCACCAATCCAAATGACTGGTGGCCGTGCTGGGTCACTAATAGATTCCGCAATTTGGGCAGCAGCCTTCCCGCTTAATCCCATTGTCGCGGCCAGTGCTGTACATAACTTCATAAAATCACGGCGGTTAATGCCATGCGAAGAAATAATAGAGTTGTCTCCTATCATTCTTTTTTCCTATTATTATGGGTGGCTTAGAACCTATTCATTAGGCAATTTTTGTTTATTATCTTGAGGTTATAGATACCACAAAGCCCTGTGTACAAATGATATACACACGTTTGGCTTGTGTTTATCTATTTAAGAAGCCAACAAAACCAAGTCTAATGAAATAAATTCTTATTTAAGTAACCTGATGCATAAATATAAAATAAGATCCTATTCCTACCGCGCCTAAATCATTTGATCTTCATCAAGAGGCAATAAGAAATTTTATTTTTTTTATATATTTGCTAGAAAAATCGATTCAGTAAACTGTATTTAAAAAAGAAAAGAAATATAAATAAATGAATTTAATTTTCAATAATGCGTTATATATCACATCATTTTAAATATAAAATTCTTTTATTTTCATTACGATATTGAAATTTATTATTGAAACTTAATTAATTAAACGGAATGAGTGTATTAATAATAAACAATCTATTAATATAAACATGAACATGCTAAATAAGAATCAATATCAAAAAACCAATATAATTTATTAATATAATGGACTGCAATATTATAGGTAGATATACAATCTTTTAAATATAATACTACCCATCAATAATAGATTCATGTTTCAATATTGCAGAAGCGATAGCTACCTGCCCAAGTGATAACCCCCCATCCCCCATGGGAAATTGTTTTGCATATAACACATCGAACTCAGATAGATTATTCACTAATAGCTCTCGCAGTAGTTGGTTATGAATCACACCACCCGACAAAACAATTTGTTTGCTACCATATTGGTTCGCTGATTTCCTAGCAAGCTCGGCAAAACCTTGCGCTAATGCCACATGGAATGCATGTGCCCGTTGTGGTTTAGGCGCACAGTACGCCATCCATTGTTGCCAAAATGTGTGTAGATCCAATTGTTGGCCAACTAATGGCATAGTGACCGGATGCGAGATCACGGGTGACTTCATTGCAATCGCCTCAAGTTGGCAAGCGGCTTCCCCTTCCCAACTAGTTTGCGCCGTACAAATACCTAATGCTGCAGCAACCGCATCAAAAAGCCGCCCAGTGGATGAAACCATTGGGCTATTAATTCCTTTTTCAATTGCTTTTTGTAAGCCCTGCCAAGGAAATGACATTAAATAAGCAGCGCTTTCTTGCTTTTGCCACTGGGGAACAAACTGTAAACAATGAGCAAGGAAATTACGCCAAGGCTGGCGAGAAGCTAATTCCCCTCCCGGTAGTGCTACTGGAGGTAACCCCCCTAGATATTGGCTGGACTTATAATCCACCAGTAAGCATTCACCTCCCCATAAGCGGTCGTTATCACCATACCCCAACCCATCGAGAGCTAACCCAATAACTTTATTACTATTTAATGGTAAGCCATGTTCGGCCATTACCGCAGCAATATGCGCATGATGGTGCTGCACTTTTAGTAATGGAATTTGTAATTGCTGTGATAACGCCTCACCATAGCGCGTACTCACATAACTAGGATGCCTATCACTGACTATCGCTGCTGGCGTGAAACGATAAATAGATTCAAATAATACAATCGCAGACTGATATTGTTCGAAAATGTCCATGTCATCAAGATCGCCAAAATGTTGGCTCATTACCGCACTTTTGTCTCGCAATAAACAAAAGGTATTTTTAAGATCCGCCCCTAAGGCCAATATTGATGGCGAATTCTCAAACCCTCCAGGTAAGTCAATGGCATCAGGAACATAGCCTCGCGCACGGCGGAGCATTTCCGCTTTCCCATCATGATAGCGCACCAATGAGTCATCTGCGCGTTGGACGATATCGCGGTTATGAGTGAGGTAAAAGTCAGCGATATTGGTTAAATCTGCCAGAGCCGCTTGCTCACTCAACGCAGGGGGTTTTCCAGATACATTTCCTGACGTCATCACTAATGGGCGATTAACTTGTGCCATCAACAGGTGTTGCAACGGATTAGACGGTAACATGATACCGACTTCCGCTAGGTTTGGCGCAATATATTGGCTTAATACATGATTTTTCCAATTTTTAATCAATACAATCGGGGCTGCTGGGCTTTTTAATAATGCACGTAGCCCATCACTAGGCGGCATATTGTGCAACTCTAACCAATTCAGTGATGGGATCATTACCGCCAGTGGCTTAGTTGGGCGACATTTACGAACGCGCAAAGCCTCTACTGCGTCATCATGACTCGCATCACAAGCAAGGTGAAAGCCCCCAATCCCTTTAATAGCAACAATTTTCCCTGCCAATAGCTGTTGAGCTGCCAAGAGTAATGCGTTCTCTTTATTTGCAGTCGTTTTTCCTGATGAGTCGCATAATTTAATTTCAGGACCACACACCGCGCACGCATTGGGTTGTGCATGAAATCGTCTATCTGCTGGGAATTGATATTCCTCTAAACAATTTGGGCACAAGGGAAAATCAGCCATTGCGGTATTGGGCCTGTCATAAGGCATATGGCGAATTATCGTGAAACGCGGGCCGCAATGCGTGCAGTTTGTGAATGGGTAATGAAAGCGCCTATTCGATGGGGTGAAAAGCTCTTGTTGGCATGCATCGCAAGTGGCGGCATCAGGGATCACTTGGGTATCCATTTTGCCTTCGCCACTACGGCGAATAGTAAATGCGTTGGGTAATTTATCCCATTGAAATGGTTGTTGTTCAATACTTTCTATGTGGGCTAACGGTGGGCAGTGTTGGTACAATAACTGGGTAAATTCAGTGATATCCGAATCAATGCATAAGCGCACTAGCACCCCTTCGCCATCATTACAGACATCACCTAATAATTTACATTGGTGGGCTAATTGCCAAACATAAGGGCGAAACCCGACCCCCTGAACTTTCCCTTTGATGCGTAACTGTATACCACTTTTCACTGAGATATCCTCTTACCACTGTAAGGATATTTTCGCGCTAAAACATAAAAAAAGCTTCACTTGAGATCAAGAAAAGTTGTGGAAGTACAATTGACAGATTCATTTTTCAAAAACCGATTCATTAATTGGCAATATAATAATTCCATTAAAAAAATAGAACCTATCATTTACTCATTAATAATTCTAAACAGTCTCAAATATAAACTTAAAATCCAATTTAACTTGAATGCGTAAACAATATAACTTTCTCTATTAAATAATATTAGAATTATAGCCAATTTGATTAATTATTTTCAGAATTATTCTCTACAAACCGACATAAATAACCTTTCTAAATCATTCACCTAGTCCATAAGAACGATAGTATCCCGTCATACATAAACGTAGACTCATTCATATATTAACAATATAGCAACATCTTGGGATGCATGAATATTATTCATAAAAAAAATCAATCTATTAATAATATAAAGAGGTGATATTTTGAAATTAAAACAACTTTTCGTTTCTCTTTCTATCGGTGCTGCGCTGTTTGGTGCTAGCCATCTAGCTAGTGCAGATGAAATTATTACGCTTGGAACAAAAGGCGGTCCTTCCTTATTAAATGAAAAACGCTTGCCGCAATCTACAGCATTTATCAAGAACGATAAAATATACCTATTTGATGCGGGATACGGATCAAGTTTACGATTAGTTCAATCAAAAGCCCCATTAAAAAACCTTGATTCTATCTTTATTACCCACCTTCACAGTGACCATGTTGCCGATTACCCAGCCCTACTGTTAAATGCCTGGAACAGCGGTTTAAACCATAATATCGCTGTTTATGGCCCTGTTGGAACGGAAAGTATGACAAAAGGTGTTTGGGATACTTTTAGTCGCGATATTGATTTACGCGTTAAAGATGAAGGTAAACCTGATTTGCGTCAAATGGTTACAGCAAAAGATATTCAAGAAGGGCCTGTACTCAAGAATGATGATATCGAAATTAGTGCCTTATTTGTTCCACACCCACCTTTTAACTCAGACGAAGCCCTCGCTTATAAAATACAATCTGGCGGAAAAACTATCGTTATTACCGGTGATATGATTGATAATAGCCAAATCATTGAATTTGCTAAAAATGCTGACTACTTAATCAGTGAAGTTGTCTTAGTTTCTGGGGTGGAAAATTTAGCAAATCGTATCGGCAACGGCTCAACGCTGGCAAAAGCAATTATTTCTCACCATACGACCGCAGAAGATGTCGGCAAAATAGCCCAACAAGCCAATGTAAAGCACCTTGTCCTAACCCACTTAGTTCCTGCCGATGACCCATCCATTACAGACGATATATGGATTAATGAAGTGAGAAAACAATACTCAGGCCCAGTAACGGTCAGTAAGGACTTACAACGTTTTGAGGTGAAATAAGTTATTTCAATAATAAAAAGGTATTGATATTCAATATCTTTTTATATCTATTTATTCAAAAATTAACGTACAGAATAATAGCAGTGAAATTTAATCACTAATAAACCCATCTTCCATGCGATTAAAGTTGTAGAAGAATTCAGAAGGGTCTACGACAGCTGGGTCGCTATATTTTCTGGCTTCATCCCACCACAATTGCTGTAATTCTTTCAATTTTTCTGGGTATTTCTGTGCTAAATCTGTTGATTCAGAAAAATCTTCTGCTGTATTAAACAGTTGCCATTGGTCATCATTGTAGCTGGTGTTATAACGGTGCAATGCGACCGCTCTCCAGTTACCCTGAGTAATAGCTCGCTGACTACGCAATTGAAAATACTGCACATCACGGGTTTTTGCGTCATCCGAATTTAATGTTTCTAAGAAAGATTTACCGGCCACAGGAATTTGTTTTACGCCATCAACCTCTGTTGCAAATGACGTTCCCGCCGCCTCTAAAATTGTAGGGGCAATATCAATAACACTAACATATTGAGAGCGAATACTATTTGGTTGTTGTATATGACTAGGCCATGACACAATCAGAGGGGTTCTAACACCACCTAAATAAGGCCACAGTTTATAACGCTTAAAGGGTGTTGCCCCCGCATACGCCCAAGGGCGCTGATATAGCATGTCCGTTTTTGGTCCACCGGCATCATCAAGGTTATCGTACATTTCTTTAACCGTTGTTTTATCCATATATGCCGTTCTAAAACCACCATTTACCCCGCCTTCTGGCGCGGCGCCGTTATCTGACAATAAAATAATTAACGTATCATCATATTGGCCTGTTTCTTTCAAGTGGTCGACTAAACGGCCAATTTGTTCATCGGTATGAGTCATAAAACCAGCATAGGTTTCCATAAACCTTGCATACACTTTTTTCTGCTCAGTATCGAGTGAATCCCAAGCTGCGTCTCCTTTCTCCCTTGCCGGTAAAAGGGTATTTTGTGGAATAATGCCTAACTTCTTCTGTTTTTCAAACCTATCTAAGCGCAGTTGATCCCAGCCTTGATCATATTTGCCATTGTAATTTTTAATATAAGATTGCGGCACATGATAAGGCGAATGAGCTGCGCCTAAAGCCAAATAAATAAATTTCGGTTGTTCTGATTTCTGATCAATACGCTTAATCGCATGGTCGACTAAATCAACCGATAAATGATATTCAGGGTGATTAGACGGGGTAATTTTTTGGTTATTTTCGACTAATGCAGGTTTATATTGGTTGGTATGACCGCTTAAAAAACCATAGAAATAATCAAATCCACGCTGTCTTGGCCAAAAGCTCTGATTACGAGCTAAATCATCTTTATAATTTGGTGCCAAATGCCATTTGCCCAACGCATAAGTATCATAACCTGCAGATTTCAAGGCTTGAGCAATATTTTGTGCATTTTCAGGTATTTCCCCACTCGTTGCTGGCCCTGTACCATGAGGTGTTTCTTTCGATGGCGCATTCACATTATCCGGTGGCAAATCTTCCATATTGACAGTTTGATTGTTTCGTCCTGTAACGATAGCCGCGCGAGTTGGCGCACTAATCGCACTTGTATCAAAGCGGTTATAACGCACCCCGGATTCTGCAAGTGCATCAATATTTGGTGTTTTGATCTCTGAACCAAAAGATCCAAAATCAGCAAAACCAACATCATCAAGCACAATTAAGATCACGTTCGGTGGCTTTATATTCGACGCAGTATTTTCAGCTGCGGCATGTGTAGCAAAAGATGCCGATAGCATCAATGCGCCACTTAATGCTGTACTCATACACTGTCTAAGCGGGTTTGGCTTGTGTGGTAATTGTAAAAAATACCGTTTTTTAGTTTTTCTTGTTTCTTTATTCGACCGCTCTTTATTAGACATAGTGCCTCACTTATAAAATACGAGTTAGTAAAAAACAACTCACATTCGGATTAAAAGGACAAAAACAAAAAAACCTGAGACCTATAACATCCAATGCTATAAGTCTCAGGTTTTTGCCTAGTCAAACTAGTAACACACCCAGAATGCCACTATCTAATCAAAATAAATTAAATTCACAATCTATTATTTATATATTTGTGAACAGCATCAAAACTATTACATCCATTAAATTCTTATAATTAAATAAATTCATAGAGTTGTAATTAATTTAACTCATATCTATTTTATTTACTTCAGGAGCTCTATTTATTAAAATCAGTGGTAGCTCACAATTTCAATCATTATATATTGTAATAAAAAATAAACCCGTTTTAAATATGTATTAATTGGTGTGTTACTAGCTTGACTAGGCAAGAACCTGAATTTTTATACGTTTTATCAAATCGTATAAAAATTCAGGTTTTTTTTTGCCTAATCTTCTTGCTCAGTAACCTAATAAAATTAAAACCATAAAAAGTAACAATTAAAATAATATTGCTAATAATCAAGAATAAAGGTTGGTATATGAAAAAAGTTAGACTACTAAAATATCTGAAAGGGTCAATGCTCATCCCAATATTATTCTCTTCTATTGTAGATGCTAGAGAATATAAATTTATTGATAGCCTAAGTAATGAAACGTTAATCAAAGACAGTAAAATGGATTTATTTCTCAGAAATAGATTAAAATATTTAAACGAAAATGAAGTTGGGCCAACCTATATCCATACTGCATGGGCGCAAACTATTGGATTAAATTATCAATCAGGTTTATGGAAAGAAACTTTGGGTTTTGACGTTTCTTATACTTATGTAGCTAAATTAGGAGCCAGTGATTACTTTGCAAGTAGGGATTTATTATGGAACGATGGTTCTGGATTTAAATCTTCAAATGCTGAAAGCTTCAAAAAATTTAATAAACGTAATATTAAATTACAATTAGGTGACGATAAAGAATTAAGCTTTAAAGCTAAATATGGCTGGCAAGCACCGGGGAGATATACTGTATTAAAAAACTCTTATGAGTCATCGGAAAATAGCTATTTAGGCTATACAGGTACGTTAAAATATTATGATATCTCAATTGATACATTATATATTGATAGTGTAATGGAGCGAGCTTCCCCTAACAAAGAAAAGCTACGCAGTAAGAGCAATGAAGCAGTTGAATATATAGCCGCAGGGGGGCTTAATTATAAAACAAAAACCTTAAATGCAACCTACAATTACGGATATGCAAAAGATTATATCGATCGCCATTTCATTGATTTTAACTACATGCCACGTTCAGATATTACACTCGGTTTTCGAGCCGTTGGTAATATTCCTCAGGAAATGTATAAAAATATGCCTTCCTCACGGCAGGCTGCAAATGGCAGCTCATGGGTATATGAAGGTACGGCCAAATGGCAATATGATGCCCTAGGAATGAAAGTGGGTATTGGGTACACCGATGCCGCTAAAAATGATGGGTCACTCGGTTACTTTGACCGACATCCTGTTAAAAACGTTCGCTGGCGTTTAGACCCAATGTCTTCCGCAGCCTATCATTATCAACGTGACGGAGAGCTCGCTCTCACAGGATTGATTGACTATAAATATGCTGAAGACTTTTATTCCGCAATACAATTAAATTATGGCCAGTTCGATTTTAAAAATAACAAAATTAAAACGGGAGAAATTAACCTTATCAATGCATGGCAACCCAGTGATCCACGGTTAAAAAATTTCACAATGTTTACTAAATTAACCAAAGCTTGGTTATATCAAACAGAAGGGAATCGAATACAACCCGCCTTTGATAATAATGGTCATTATATTAAAAGAAATTCCATCGCAGTAGATATTATTTTTGACTATAAATTCAATATATTTTAATACCACTAATCATGTGTAGAGATGAAAAATGAAAAAAACTATTTTAGCTGTCAGTTTACTCGCGCTATTTGGACTTCAAGCCCAAGCATCCACAGAAAAAATGCGAATTTTATTGGTTAATGATGATGGTTGTGATGCATTTGGTATCACTGAATTAAAGTCACAATTAGATGCTAAAGGCTATGATGTTTGGCTTGTCGGCCCAGCAACAAATCAAAGTGGAATAGGGACGGCTATTACATTCAAAGCAGGGAAAGAATTCGATGTTAAAAAAGTCGATGAGCGTACTTATTGTTTTCCTGGTACACCGGCTGATTCTCTCGATTTCGGTTTACAGGGGTTATTACGGGAAACACCACCAGACCTTGTCATTTCAGGGGTCAACGATGGTCCAAACACCGGAACGTCACAACTTAATTCAGGAACAGTTTCAGCTGCTGCACGTGCTGTACGTCTTGGCTACCCAGCGATAGCCGCCAGTATTGGCTATATTATGACTGAAGAGGAAATGAAATCTGGCTGGCCAAGTACCCATAAGTATTGGCCTGATTCTGTTACTTATGTTGTTGAGCTAGTTGATGACCTAAATAAAAATTGGGTTTCAGGGCAAGCCATACTTCCGGCAAAATCAGGGCTCAGTATAAATTATCCCGCTTTAGCTAAAGATAAAATTAAAGGTATTAAATTTGTGGAGAATGAATATGCCGTATCCCCACAAATTTTATATGAAATAACACCCGATGGAAAAGCAAAACAAATTATTAATCCAGAAGCATTAAAAATAAGAAATGATGATTCTGATACAGGATACCTTGATAAAGGTTACATTACTTATACTATATTTGATGGTAACTGGAATGCCCCAGATGAAAAAGTTAAAGAGTATCAAAAAATCCTTAATATAAAATAGGATTACAATTCTAATAAATAGAGGCATAAGTATGAGCAATACAAACCCAAATTTTCAATTGATGGCAAAGCCTTCAGGTTCAGTATGCAATATTGATTGTACTTATTGCTTCTATTTAGAGAAATCGAAACTGTACCCAAATAGAAAAAATCAATGGCGAATGAGTGGCGAGGTTTTAGAACAGTATATTCGCACCAATATAGAGCAACAACCTGCTGATGTTGTTGAATTTGTTTGGCAAGGTGGAGAACCCACTCTGCTCGGGTTAGGCTTCTATAAAAATGCCGTCGCACTGCAGCAAAAATATGCAGGCAAGAAAAAGATTACTAATTCATTTCAAACTAATGCACTCAACCTTGATGATGATTGGTGCCAATTTTTTAAAAGGCATCATTTTCTATTAGGGGTGTCAATCGATGGTGACCGTTCTTTTAACGACGAATATCGTTTAACTCGTTCAGGAAAAAGCACCTTTGACCGCTTACTTGCCAGTATTGAACTGCTTAAAAAATACCAAGTTGATTTTAATACACTAACGGTCGTCAATAATTTCAATGTAGATAAGCCGATTGAAATTTATGAATTTTTAAAAAGTATTGGTAGTTATTATATGCAGTTTATTCCTGTCGTTGAACGTCAAGCACAGCAAGCAACAACGGAGGGGTTATCATTAATTTCCCCTGAATTTAATGGAACAGCAAAGGTCACGGACTGGTCCGTCGATGCAATAAAATCTGGCCAATTTCTTAATGATATTTTTGACCATTGGCAAGAGAACGATATTGGTAAGGTATTTGTCATGAATTTTGAGCAGACCATGAGCCAAAGCCTTGGTTTGCCGAGTAGCTGTGTAACCAGTGAAAGCTGTGGAGCTAATTTAGTTTTAGAAGCAAATGGCGATCTATATTCTTGTGACCACTTTGTTTATCCTGAGAATAAAATCGGCAACTTAATGGTAGATGCAGTCTCTAATATGTTGAAATCAGATAATCATCAACGCTTTTCATCACTTAAAAAAGAAAAGATTAGCGCAGACTGCCTACCCTGTGAATTTAAACCGTTATGTCACGGCGGCTGCCCAAAACATCGTTTTTTACTTGATTCAAAAAGGTTACCAAAGAAAAATTATTTTTGTGATTCCTATAAAATTCACCTTTCTCACTCTTTAGGAAAAATGAAAGCTATTTTAGAAGGATTACAAAAAAACTAATCCCCCCGTTCTATGTATTAGACAAAAAACCCAGTAAGCGTTACTGGGTTTTTTAAGACTTACTTATCTTTAGGCGCTCTTATAATGCGTATTTCTCAATCGCCTTAGCGACGCCATCAGAATCATTACAACTCGTAACCCCCGTAGCACGCTGCTTTAATTCTTCCGTTGCATTCTCCATTGCAATACAAATTCCTGAGACATCAAACATAGGCAAATCATTATTTTGGTCACCAATGCACATGATTTCGTGTTTATATAAATCTAATTGTTGTGCAAGTGCTTGGATTGCTAGCCCTTTATTTGCATTTTTATTTAAAACTTCTAAAAAATAAGGCGTGCTTCTAACTAATGTATATTGCTGAAAATAATTGGATGGTATCTTTTTGATAACACTAGATAAATAGTTTTCTTCAGAAGAAATCATTAATTTCGTAAATAAAATATCTGAGGGCATCTCATTCATTGGTACATAATGGATTAATGTATTCGAAAGATAAGCTTCATGTGTCGTATAAAAACCAATAATTTTATTTGCAGTAAAAATTTTATTATCACCGAGAGCATGTAAAGAAAGAGCTAATTCTTCCGTTTGAGCATAAATTTTCTTATAGTCATCAATATCTAATAAAAAATCGATAAGATGATTACCATTTGACGCATCATGAATAACGCTACCATTATTACTAATGCAGTAGTTTCCTGGCTTATCCAAGCCCAACTGTTGTAAATAGGGTTGAATACCTGAATAAGGTCGGCCAGAAGCTAGAATGATCTGTATGTTGTTTTTCTGTGCTTGTTGAAGAACTGATTTAATATTATCGCTGATTTGATGATGAGTATTTAATAGCGTGCCATCAAGGTCGATAGCAATTAATTTTACAGCCATACGATTTTCCTTTTCTATTCCCATTTAAAATAGCAATACAGTATTTTACAGTGGGAGAATATGACGTAGGTTAATGCCTAGCCTTACCAGTTACACACCTATACTAAAAAAATATTAAAGTAACGTTTAAACTGAATGTAGTAGCCTTTCTATGTGTAATGCCAAATAGATAATCTCCTCACGAGAGACAGGAATAGTATATTCAGACTGTATCAATGCGGCTATTTTTTTTGCACATGCAAAATTTTTCAGTAATTCCTTTTCAACGAGTTCCTCTAGTACCGAATTAAATTGGCTACTTTTGTCATGATTTGTTTGGCAGCGGATCAATAAATATTTTAGATGGTTAATAAACCGAGAAAAGCTATCGGCATCCGTATTAACTTGAATATGAAAAGAATAATTTATGATATTAACAATCTTATAAACCGTTTGCGTGAATTTTAACGTATCCCCTACGCTTTTATTATTTAACTTCGCATTGACAAAATGTAGCGCAATTAACGATGCTTCACCCGGTGGTAGGCTAACCCCTAGCTTTTCATTAATATAATCAACGGCCACTTTCCCTGCAATAAATTCAAGGTGATAAAGATAGGGAACTTCATAGAGAGAAATACTCATTTCTCTATTTTTACTTCGCTCAATAGCAAATGTAATATGTTCAGATAATGTAATGACTAAACTGTCACTTAATTTTGCATTTAAAATCGGTTTACATTTATTAATCACTTCAAGTGTTAACTTTATTATCCCAATCGGAATATTATCGACAAAATTATGAATATCATAGTCATGGGGCTTACTAAAAAGCTCATCCCCCTCAGTGCAGTGGTAGTTTTGACCTGCCTTTGAATTAAAACCAATTCCTTTACCAATTATAACGAATTCTTGTTGGGCATCATTATCCACAAGTATCACATTATTATTTATAACTTTTTTTATTATATACATATAGAGTACTTCCATTTTTATAAGTTATAAATGCAAAAAACCTGAAATGACATGAAGTAAACTTCAGCCTCTTCAGGTTTTTGCCTAGTCGAGCTAGTAACACACCAATTACCTGTAGATATATCTTTTCTCCTTTTAAAAAGCAAGATACATCGGTGCTTTTTGTGATCAATAGCTGAGTAGAAACTCCTAATTATTTTAGAGGAATGGTTTTAGTCATCGACTCGTTGTAAATAATACCTTCACAATTAAATTGTAAGAGAAATTTAAGCTTAGATATAAGCGCATCTCTGTCGCACGGATCACAAATTTATTAATCAACGATTGTCTTTCATTCATAAAAATCTTATAACGTAATGGTAGGTCTGTAACTAGCTAGACTAGGCAATAACCTGAAACAGATTGAATTTAATTAATTCAATAGTTTCAGGTTTTTTTATTCCTAAATTTTGAGGTGCAGACAACGACTTTATAAATAGTAATGATTATGAATAATAATGTTTTTTCAGAACGATAAAATTCATTATTATTTGTAAAAAATGATAGAAATTAGCATTACTCATTAGGTTGTTTGTAAAAATAAAATGAGTCAGGCATAAACTTAAGCTTGAAATATAACAGGTGTGTAACTGGCAAGACTAGGCATTAACCTGAACAATACTTCCAATTAATTTCGGGGGGGCATTGTTCAGGTTTTTTTATAGGTATACTTATGGAAAGTAGACAAGTTGCAGAACAGATCATCACGCTTATTGGTGGTCAAAAAAATATTAGTCAGCATTGGCATTGTATTACACGCTTGCGGTTTAACCTGCACAATAATGATCTTGTCGAGGTTGAAAAATTACGTGATATCCCTTGGGTATTGGGCGTTAACTTCCAAGGTAATCAACTGCAAGTCATATTGGGAAGCCACGTCACCCACGTCTTTACCGAGCTACATAGAATCGTTGAGCCAAATGGTTCTCCGCTCGAAGAAAATCAGCAAGAAGAAATAGTAGAACCGAAACAAAATATTATTAATACCTTTTTTGATTTTCTTTCAGGTATTTTTACCCCTATTTTACCCGCTATTATTGGAACTGGGTTATTGAAGGGGTTACTTGCTCTTCTTGATATTTTTGGCTTTATACCTAATGGTAGTTCAGAATACCGAATTCTCTATACAATTTCTGATTCAGCATTTTACTTTTTACCTATTTTACTTGCATTTTCTGTCGCTAAAAAATTTAAAACTAATGAGTATATCGCCGTCACATTGGCATTCATCCTTGTTTACCCGATGTTTCAAGGCGAGTCCACAATGTCTTTCTTTGGCATTAATATCCCTAACATTACTTATAACTTCACCGTTATTCCGATTATTTTAGGTGTATGGTTATTAAGCTATATTAGCAAATGGGTTGAAAAAATAATCCCTGCTAGTGTAAAAATTATTTTTGCGCCATTACTTGTTTTAATTATCTCGTCGATTATCACTTTGTCATTATTAGCACCGTTGGGCTACTACGTTGGCGAATATTTACAACAAACATTCTCATATTTATTTGATGTTGCAGGCCCTATCGCTGGTTTCATCATGGGAGGATGCCTATCACTGCTAGTGATCACAGGGATGCATTATGCCTTTTTCCCAGCGACATTTTCTAATTTTAAAACATTGGGTTATGACTTTGTCTTATTACCAATTAGTTTATCCAGCAACCTCGCTCAAGCAGGAGCAACATTAGCTGTCGCGATTAAGAGCAAAAATACTAAATTAAAGTCCATCGCTTACTCCTCATCCCTTTCTGCGGTTTTTGGTATTACAGAGCCTGCAATTTATGGCGTTACCATGCGTTTGAAAAAACCATTTTATGCGGCATTAATTGGAGGAGCCGTGGGAGGCGGAATTATCGGTACATTTGCAGTCAAAGCGTTTGCTTTTAGTATTCCTGGAATTACGGCCTTACCCACTTATGTTGAAGCGGGAACCAATAACTTCCTGTTTGTTTGTCTCGCTGTCATCGTCAGTTTTTCTTTAGCATTTATTATTACACTTTCATTAAAACTTGATGAAACGGGACTCTCTCCAAATAAAGAGTCGACTTCACCTCATAACCTAGTTTCGTCAAATAAGAATAATAGCGAAGAAAATACTCTATCAACACACGCTCAAAACGATAAAAAATTAATCAATCTTAACTTATTCGCGCCAATTTCAGGGGAAACACTGGCACTAGAACAAGTCCCAGATACTGTTTTTGCCAATAAAATCATTGGAGATGGTATTGCCATCCTTCCTTCAGATAACAAAGTTTATGCTCCCACGGATGGCATTATTTCTATGGTCACCCCAAGCAAACATGCCATCGGCCTAACTACCCATGAGGGGTTAGACATCCTAATTCATGTAGGTATCGATACCGTTTCATTAAATGGTGAAGGTTTCATTCTCCATGTTAATGAAAAAGATAGCGTTAAAGCTGGAGACCTACTCATCGAGTTCGATATTGAAAATATAACTAAACATTCATTATCAACAATCACCCCGGTTTTGATAACCAACTTTGACGAGTTCAGTGAATTACAGGTGACAAATCAGAAACATGTCACAAGTAATACCACAACATTGCTCACCGTTAATTGATTTAGTAAGAGGATATTATGAAATTAGATACCAAAAATATTAGCACAATTGGTTTTCCAAAAGGTTTCTTATGGGGCGGTGCAACAGCGGCTAACCAAATCGAAGGCGCTTTTGACCAAGGTGGTAAAGGATTATCAACTTCAGACGTTGCCGCCTATAAAGACCCTTATGCAGATGGTTCCGTCAATAACTTTACGTTTAACGTTACCTCAAAAGAGCTGGAAGAATATTTAAAACCCGAGTGTAAAGCATTATTCCCGAAACGCTGGGGGATCGACTTTTATCATCGTTATGAAGAAGATATCGCATTGTTTGCTGAAATGGGCTTCAAAGTATTCCGCTTATCTATTTCTTGGGCTCGCATATTCCCAAATGGAATTGATGAGCAACCAAATGAAGAAGGTTTAGCCTTTTACGACCGTGTATTTGATGAATTAGCGAAATATGGTATTGAGCCACTGGTGACACTTTCTCACTATGAGATGCCTTTAACGCTGACACAAAAATTCAATGGCTGGCAAGATCGCCGCCTAATTGATTTATTCGTAAAATTCGCAACTACTTGTTATAAGCGATATGAATCAAAAGTAAAATATTGGATCACGTTCAATGAAATGAACATGAACCTGAACAGCTTATATACGGGTGCAGGTACATTACCTGATACCGTTAAAAATGTTGAAGAAGCCGCATACCAAGCGTCGCATAACCAGTTTGTTGCCAGTGCAATTTCTATCAAACTGGGTAAACAAATGATGCCTAACGCCAAAATTGGCTGCATGATTTGCCGCTTAGAAACTTACGCTGAAAGTTGCAACCCAGAAGACCAACTACAGGCGTTAAAAGAAGACCAAATCAACCTATTCTACCCTGATGTTAGCGTTCGTGGGGAATACCCTGCTTACATGCTGCGTTATTTCGAAGAAAATAATATTAATATTCAAGTTGAACCGGAAGATTTTAAAGTATTAAAAGAAGGAATTGCAGATTTTATTTCGCTCAGCTATTACATGACCTATGTCACTAAAGGTGGACCAGACGCAAAAGAGTTATCAGGTCACTTAGTCAGTAAAATCAAAAACCCATTCTTAACACAATCCGAGTGGGGCTGGCCGATTGACCCAACAGGCCTGCGTATTACCCTGAATAAACTCTGGGATCGCTACGGTGTTCCACTGTTTGTCGTTGAAAATGGCTTAGGCGCACGTGACACCCTAAACCCAGATGGCACTGTTTCTGACCCATATCGTATTGAGTATATTAAAGAACACGTTATTGCCATGAAAGAAGCCATTCGTGATGGTGTGGATTTAATGGGATATACCACTTGGGGCTGTATTGACCTGATCAGCTGCGGTACCTCACAAATGACCAAACGTTATGGCTTTATCTATGTAGAACAAGATGATGAGGGTAATGGTTCTTTAAAACGTATACCGAAAGAATCTTTTTATTGGTATCAGCGAGTCATCGCTTCTAATGGTGAAAACCTCGAGTAAGCCTTAAATTTAACTTATTTAACCGAATACGCCCTCAATAGCTTATCCGCTATTGAGGGCTATTTTATTGGTATGCCTGGCCTTCAACTGTTTTTATTTTCTACACCAGATATGAGTGGCGACCTTAATACCTCGCGTTAACTGGTTTCTCATATGAAACCAAACTCCATCATAACCTCGACACACCCCACATTTTGAAACGAATATTTTACATATAGTCAACATTCGATTGACTAATAATCATCCATACAATTAATCTGGTTTTAAATAAAAAACAATGTTTCATCTATGAAACAAAATGTTACAACACATTCGAAAGGAGAAAACCATGAGCTGGGTTGCTGTCTGCGATATCTCACAAGTTCAAGAAGAATTTCCTTTTTCCGCCAAAGTTGATGATGCCGAAATTGGGATCTTCTTAGTTGAAGACCAATATTATGCCTTAGAAGATGTTTGTCCACATGCCTACGCTCTGTTAAGCCAAGGTTTTGTTGAAGATGGCAAAGTGGAATGCCCATTACATGAAGCCGTTTTTGATATTAAAACAGGTAAATGTTTACGCGAACCTGGTGGGCGAGATCTCAAAACCTACCAAACACGCATTCACGACAACCAAATCGAAATCAGTTTGATTGAGGAGTAGGAATGGAACCCATTCAAAATTTTAATCCGTATTTGCCGGCGAATAACCAAATCATCCCGGCGCGAGAAGGCGGTAAAGGCAGTATTCAAGCACCGGGAAGTGCACCGAATATCGTTTGGCAAACACGTTCACGCATCCCTGATGAATATGAAAATAAGCTTATTTTTGCACTGGAAACGCTATTCGCCGCAGGCACTGAATCACTTGAAGAATTAGTTAGCGCATTAAATCAACAACAATTATATGACCGACAAGGGCAACCTTGGTCTACCAGCAGTTTCCGCGAATTTCTTCTTGTCAATGGTTACTAACACATTGCCATAAAAAGAAAATAAAACAAAAACACTTTTGATAAACGGAAGCAAATGATGACAACGAATACACAAATTCAAAACTATCAAGATTATCTCGATGTCGGGTTACGAGGGCAATGGTACCCCGTATTATCCAGTTGGGAAGTGAGTAGCGACCCCATCGGTATTACCCGTTTAGAAGAACAAATTGTCCTTTGGCGTGACGATAAAGGACAAATTCACGCACTAGAAGACAGATGCCCTCACCGCGGAGCCCGTTTATCAATGGGTTGGAACCTAGGTGAACGTATTGCCTGTTGGTACCACGGTGTCGAAGTCGGTGGTGATGGTGTCGTTAAAGATGTCCCAGCGGTCAGCCAATGCCCTCTTGAAGGTCAAAAATGTTTAAAAACCTATCCCGTTCAAGAAATTCATGGCGCTATCTTCCTCTATTTTGCGGTAATTGACGGTGAAACACCTCCAGCCCTTGAGTTTCCTGAAGAGTTAGCTGATGACGAAAACCACAGCAATTTTCTCTGCACCGCATCGTGGAAATGCAATTACCAATACGCATTAGAAAACGTGATGGACCCAATGCATGGCACCTATCTCCATTCATCATCACACTCAATGGCAGAAGGTGATAAACAATCAGAAATGATCCTAGAAGCAACAAAAAGTGGGTTTATTTTCCGTAAAAATGACCAAATTGGTGTCAACTTTGACTGGGTGGAATTCGCGAGCACGGGTGCAAATTGGCTACGTTTATCTATCCCATATCAAAAACGCTTCGGTCCTGGTGGGCACTTTTGGATTATCGGCATGGTCGCTCCTGAAGACCGTCACCACACGCGTGTTTTCTTTTGGCGTATTCGCAAAGTGAAAGACTGGCAACGTGATTTATGGCGCTTTATGTACCGCAACCGCCTAGAAGGGCTACATTGGGATGTCCTAGAGCAAGATCGCATTATTTTGGAAAACCTCACACCAAATGCACGGGATAAAGAGTTTCTTTATCAACACGATGTGGGGTTATCTCGCCTACGTCGCATTATGCAACGTGAAGCGAAGAAACAGTTTGACTTAATCCACAATAAGGAAACTGAAAATGCGTGATGTTTTGGCAGGAAAACGCCTTGTGATCACTGGTGCCGCAAGGGGACTGGGCTTTAGCTTTGCACAAGCCGCCGCAGAGCAAGGCGCTCAAGTTATCTTGTGTGACATCCTCGAACAGCGATTACAAGAAAGTGTCGAGTCCCTACAACAACAAGGGTTTGAAGCCCAAGGTGTTTCTCTCGACTTAGCGGATCCTGACTCAATCACTCATGCATTCGACAGTATTGGTCAACAAGGTGCAATTGATGGGCTGATTAATAATGCAGCTCTGGCAACCGGAGTGGGTGGAAAGCTGCTCGATGAATATGACTTGGCGCTATGGGATAAGGTTATGACCGTCAATGTCAGAGGAACGTGGCTAGTCACCAAAGCCGCCCTCCCCTTTTTAAAACAGAGCTCCCGCGGGAAAATTATCAATATTGCTTCTGACACCGCGCTTTGGGGAGCTCCCAAGCTGATGGCCTATGTCGCCAGTAAAGGGGCGATCATCAGTATGACCCGCTCAATGGCGCGTGAACTTGGCACTCATCGAATTTGCGTCAATGCGATTGCCCCCGGGCTCACAAAAGTCGAAGCGACCGAATACGTTCCAACCGAGCGCCACCAGCTATATGAAAATGGCAGAGCATTACAAGGGGAGCAAATGCCCGAAGACGTTACAGGAACCGCTTTGTACTTGCTTTCTCCTATGGCTGATTTTGTTACAGGACAACTAATCCCAGTTAATGGTGGCTTTATTTTTAACTAATTTCACCATTCAGTAGGTAAAGAGGTGAGGACCATGAATTCAACATGTAAATATCTGGTACCCGGTTTGGAAAAAGGGCTACAGCTTCTTCTGCTACTTGCAGAACAGCACCGTGAGCTCACATTTGCAGAGATCCTTCGCTTAGTCGATATGCCCAAAGCAACGGCTTACCGTGCGATCCAAACCTTAGTGCACTTGGATTTCCTCGTCCAACACCCACGTACTGGGGCATTTTCATTAGGCCGCAAAGTACTCAGCCTTGGTCTTGGCTATATTGCATCACTCGATTTAACCCAGTTAGGCCAGCCCATTATCGAGCAACTCAGAGACCGAAGCCAATGTAACAGCCATTTAGTCATTCGAGATGGCCGTGACATTATTTACATCGCCAGAGTCAGTGGCGCAGAATCAAAAATTAACCATGTTAGCGTAGGCACGCGTTTATTAGCCCATCGAACCTCACTCGGTCGCATGCTGCTCAGTGGGTTAACTCGCGCTGAATTCGATGCGCTTTACCCAGACGATGAGCTCCCCGACAACGCAGGCAGCAAGCAGGAGTTTTGGCAAATGATCCAAGCTGACAAACTGCGAGGCTATGTGATTGGTGAATCATTTTATCGTCGAGGAATTTCATCCATTGTTTACCCTGTTTATAACCAAGCGAATGGCGTCGAAGCGGTGATTAGCATCATGGTGCCAATGAATAGCATCCCTGCACAAGAGTGCCGGCGACTACAAAATGAAGTGAGCTATGCAGCCCAAAAACTCACTGAATTTATAGGTGGCATGAGCCAAGCAAAAGCCGTTTAGCGTTAACCGAATATCATCCACACATTTTTAGGTTTATTGCCATAAGCCTCAGGTTCTTTTTGTCCAAAAAACCTTTGGCAATAACACCAATCGATAGAGGACTTTATAATGTCAGTGATTGGAATAGAAAAATTAGAATTTGGTGTTGAAGATATCCCTAGCAGCCAGAAATTTTTACATGATTTTGGCCTCCAAGCAGCCTCTGATAACGCCTCGTTATTCACCACTTTATCGGGTGCTGAAATACAGTTATTTTCCCACCAAGACCCAAATTTACCCGCACCTTTTGAAGCCGGTTCAACACTGCGCCGCATCACATGGGGAGTTGAAAGCCCGGATAAACTCAAGGAAATCATTGAGAAAATTAGGCCTTGTGATGGTTTTCAACTGACGTCAGATGGCGCACAGTGCCGTGACCCAAATGGCATGACAGTCGCTTTCACCATTAGTAAACAAAAAACAGTTGAATTAGAGGTCACCGCTATCAACCAATGGGGAGATATTCGCCGCATTGATAAACCCAGCCCAGTTTACGAAAAAGCCACGCCAATTAACGTCGGTCACGTGGTGTTCTTTGTGGATGACTTACCTTCTACAGAAGCGTTCTATTGCCAAAAACTGGGTTTTCAAGTTTCTGACCGTTATATCGACCGTGCCGTCTTTTTACGGACACAAATAAACGGTTGCCACCATAACCTGTTTTTGCTGAAACTTCCTCATCGTGGCAGCGGCCTCAACCATGTCGCTTTTACGGTTCGTGATATCCATGAAGTGATTGGCGGCGGTCTGGCAATGAACCGCCACCAATGGAGCACCTTTATTGGCCCAGGCCGCCACCCTATCTCATCCGCTTACTTTTGGTATGTCAACAGCCCAACAGGTGGAGCTTTCGAATATTACACCAATGATGATTACCTTACCGATAAATGGCAACCGCGCGAACTGGAACATTCCTTGGTTTCATTTACCGAATGGGCTGTAGAAGGCGGTCTCGATTATGAAACTCGCCGCCAAGTTAAGGAGTAGCACCATGAGCTCATTAATCCAAGGCGGTATTGTCATTATCGGTGGGGGTCAGGCTGGTGGTTGGGCGGCAAAAACCCTACGCGATGAAGGCTATCAAGGTATTATTTCGGTGATCAGCGATGAAAACCATGATTTTTATGAGCGCCCACCGCTGTCTAAAGCCGCATTGACACAGGAGAGTTTTTCATTATCACGCTTATTCAGCGAACAAGAAACTCACGCCTTAAATTTACAGTGGTTTCGCCCACTACGTGCCACCAAAATTGATAGCCAAACCCAATGTATTTATTTAAGTGATGGTCGTGTCATTACGTTTGACAAATTACTGCTCGCGACAGGCGGTCGGCCTCGCTACCTGTCGAATCGTTGGCAGCAACATCCACAAGTATTTGCCTTACGTTCATGGGATGACGCTCAGAAATTGCGCATTGCGCTGCTCTCTGCACAAAAAATTGCCATTATTGGTGGTGGTTGGATTGGCTTAGAAGTCGCCGCTTCTGCTCGAAAAATGGGGATTGATGTCACGATTTTTGAGCGGCAAAGCCGCTTATGCGAACGAAGTGTACCGCAGAATGTTTCAGAGGCTCTTGCATTACGCCACACACAAGCAGGTGTTCATGTCATAACCGATTGTGGAGATATCGAACTTGGCGAGCCGACACCAAGCGGATTACAAATTAGTTGCCAAAAACAGCCTTCGCAAAACTTCGATCTCGCTGTTATGGGGATTGGTGTTGAATTAAATCTCGAACTGGCCAAAGAAGCGGGGCTTGATGTCACCCACGGTATTGTGATTAATCATCAAGGGCAAACTTCTCACCCAAATATTTACGCTGCGGGCGACGTCGCTTGCCATCCAACACTATCCTTATGTTTACAGTCATGGGCTTATGCGCAAAACCAAGCCATTACCACAGCAAAAGCCATGCTAAACCCGCAGTCTGAAGGGTTCAATGAACTCGCTTGGTTATGGTCAGATCAATACCAGGACAACATCCAAATTTTAGGCGTCCCAACCTCACAAAAATTAAAACATATTCAACGGTATACCCCTAATTCAGAGGTTCATTTTGCTTTAAATGAAAGCAATGAATTGGTGCAAATGATTGCATTTAATGATGCACGAGCCATCAAGCTAGGTAAACGTTGGATACAAGGCCACCGCAAATTGGACCCTTCACAACTTGCTGATCCCACATTTTCATTAATGTCACTGAAATAGTGCCCAGCAGGAGAAATCTCATGGCTAATCAGACTATAACCTTACAAAACTCAGAGCATGATCAAGTCGAGCAAGATGTTCCTGAAAAGATCAATTGGTTGATCCCTATCGGGTTGTTTTCCTGTGTACTACTGGCTTTCTTCGATAAAATCAGTATTGCAGCTCTATTTTCTGACGAAAAATTTCAGCAAGCTCTGGGGATTGATTTTGACCCAACCCGTTTAGGGTTACTGATGAGCGCATTTTTATTCGCTTATGGTGTTTCTTCCATGCTGCTAAGCGGTATTGGCGATAAATTTCACCCCACCAAAATGCTGTTATTTATGATCAGTAGCTGGTGTTTTCTCATGATTTTTATGGGATTCACACACCACTATGGCACGATGGTTTTTCTGCGTGTATTGCTAGGAATTGCCGAAGGGCCTTTGCTGGCAATCGCTTACGCCATTGTGCGCCGTACCTTTCCGCCAAAAATGCAAGCGCGTGCCACCATGATGTGGTTATTAGGCACACCGTTAGGTGCAGCATTAGGCTTTCCTATCTCATTGTATTTACTCAATAATTATGGTTGGCAAAGTACATTTTTTGTCATGGCCGCCTTTACTGTTCCTGTTTGGTGGCTTGTGGTGATTGGTATTCGCCATCCCAACTTAGTCAATCGCCAAGCTCAGACTAAAAACACAGCAGGTGAAACACTTCCAGCGGAGCAATTGGCCGTGATGCGAGCCCATAAAAAACGCTTATTCCAAAATAGCCATTTTTGGATTATCTGCATGTTTAATATCGCTTTTCTTGTCTACCTTTGGGGAATGAATGGTTGGTTACCCAGCTATTTAATTAAAGGTAAGTCTATTCACTTAGAACATGCAGGAATTCTGTCATCCCTTCCCTTTATCGCCATGTTATTTGGTGAAGCCATCGGAGCATGGTTATCAGATCGCTACGATCGCCGTGCACTCGTTTGTTTTATTTCACTACTTGGTGCCGTTTTAGGCCTTGCTGGTGTGTTATTTCTCACTGGCACCTACAGCATCATTCTTATGATGGCGTTTAGCATGTTCATGTGGGGGGCGGGCGCACCAAATATCTTTGCTCTACTCGCAAAAGCCACACAAAAGCAAGTCAGTGCATTAGCAGGCGGTATTTTCAATGGGTTAGGAAACCTTGCTGGCGCTGCTACACCGCTGGCAATGGGAGTTCTTATTACTGTCACTCACACTATGGATAGCGGGCTGTTATTTATCGTCGTCATAGGTTTATTCGGCAGCTTGTTACTAGTGCCTTTACTGAAAAAATATTAATTCATTTTTTATTGGAGATAACACCATGTCACAACCGCAAATCAAACCACAAGATATTCCAATGGCACAATGGATTGAGTCGCGTATTGCTCGCCTTGAAGGGCGTAAATATGACTGGAATGCACTGAAATTCCAAGCGGATTACGACCCTAAATATCGCCGCGCACAAATGCGCTATATCGGCACGGGTGCGACTGGCGTTGCTAATGATGTCAACACCGTTCCCGCAGAGAACTTTACCTTCTCCACCATGGTTCTCCCTGCCAAATGCGAGGGGCCATTACACCTGCACCCCGATGTTGAAGAAGTGTTCTTTATGTTGAAAGGCACCATCACGTTGTTTGTGAAAGATGGCAATGAAGAGTATGAAACCGTCCTGAAAGAACGTGACCTAATTTCAGTCCCTGCGGGTATTTATCGTGGCTTATTTAACCATGGAGAAGAAGAAGCCTTAATGTGCGTCATGATCGGGACACCAAAACCTGCGATCCCGACATATCCCGAAGATCACCCTTTATCAAAAGTTAAACGTAACTAACAGGAGTCGTCAGTGATGAATTTGCTCAATAAAAAACTCCCGGAACCACAGATAGCAGACTTTGGCCAATATCGCCTCAATTGGCGAGAAGCAGGCCAAGGGCACCCGGTGGTATTGCTGCATGGTATCAGCTCTGGTTCTGCTTCATGGGTAAGCCAACTGACCAGTCCATCACTGACAGAACACTATCATCTCTATAGCTGGGATGCGCCCGGCTATTTAGAAAGCCGTGAGCTAGAGACGACAACGCCTACCGCTATTGATTACGCAAATGCATTGAATACTTTTATTGATAAATTGGCCTTATCACCCGTCGTGTTAGTGGGACACTCTCTTGGCGCCATAATGGCAAGTGCTTTTGCAGCGCAATATCCCAATAAAGTTAAAGGCTTAATCTTAGCGAATCCCGCGCAAGGTTATGCCACAAAAAGCCCTGACCAACAAAAACAAGTTTACCAACAGCGGCAAGATATTGTTTTTAGTTCTGGTATTGAGGCATATGCGCAAAACCGTGCCGCTGCTTTGTTATCCGCCAACGCAACCACTGAAAAAGTCAATTGGGTTCAACAGAACATGAAGAAGCTCAACCCCAAAGGCTTCTTAGCCGCGGCGTGGATGCTAGCCCATGACGATATTAGCCAATATTTAAATCGCTATGGTGGCCCCTTGGAAATACTGGTTGGCACAGAAGATACCATTACGCCACCAGCACAAGTAGAGCAACTCGCACGCCAAAAAAACTGCCCTTATTTCCTGATAAACCAAGCGGGACACGCCAGTTATTTAGACGCGCCAGATGCCTTTAACCACCACTTACAACAATTTTTAGAGACACTCTATTGCAAAGCCGAATAAAGGAAGACCCATGAATTTACAGTTAAATAACCGTGTTGCTGTCGTAACAGGAGGAAGCTCCGGCATCGGCTTTGCAACCGTCAAACTCTTACTGGATGAAGGATGTAAAGTGGCATTCTGTGGCCGTGATCAAGACAAACTCCAGCAAGCGCTTACAACATTACGAGAACACTACCCACAAGGGCATTTTATTGCACAGCCTTGTGATGTTCTTGATAAAACACAAACCGAAGCTTTCGCAAAACAGGTTCATCAACAATATGGACACGTCGATATATTGATTAACAACGCAGGGCAAGGCTATGTCGCAAGCTATAGCGAGACCCCCGAAGAAGCGTGGTTACACGAAGCTCAGTTAAAACTATTTGGTGTGATTAACCCCGTGAATGCTTTTTTGCCATTCTTAGAGCAATCAAATATAGCTTCTATTACCTGTGTCAATTCACTGTTGGCCTTACAGCCTGAACCACATATGGTCGCCACCTCGGCGGCTCGGGCTGCATTATTAAACATGACGCTAAACTTGTCGAAAACACTGTTACCCAAAGGCATCCGCGTGAACTCTATTTTACTTGGCATGGTGGAATCCGACCAATGGCGACGCCGTTTCGACAATCGCAGTGATAAAAATATCGATTGGGAACAATGGATTGGTGATATCGCTAAAAAACGCGGCATTCCAATGCAACGTTTAGGAAAACCCGAAGAGCCCGCACGTGCCTTAGTCTTTTTAGCCTCCCCCATGGCGTCGTTTACCTCGGGTGCCGCTTTAGACGTTTCTGGTGGCTTTAGCCATCATATTTGAAGGATTTAACGATGAAAACACTCATGTTGATTGGTTATGGTGCAATGGCTCAAGAAGTGATTACTCGCTTACCTAATGAGATAGCACTGCGCTACATTGTTGCCCGGCCCCATCATCATCAAGCCATTTTGGAACGCTTTAAAGGGGCAGTCACCCCCATCGATAACTTTGACAATAATATCGTTCCACCGGATTTAGTGTTGGAGTGTGCGGGTCACCAAGCCGTTAAGCAATATGCACCAACGGTACTCGAGAGAGGCTGGACACTGGCCATTATCTCGACGGGAGCACTTGCAGACACGGAGTTTGAACAACACTTAATCGCCTTAACCCAACGCTACCACAGCCAGTTGATCCCACTGACTGGCGCTGTTGCAGGTCTTGATGGCCTACGTGCCGCAAAAGAGGCGAATATCACCCAAGTGACCTATCAGTCACGTAAAAGCCCTGCAAGTTGGCGCAATGGCGCGGCTGAACGTTATGTCGATTTATCGCAAGTGACACAGCCCACGGTGTTCTTTAGTGGCAGTGCCCGTGAAGCGGCACTGAATTTTCCAGCGAATGCCAATGTGGCTGCCACTGTTGCACTGTATGGCATTGGGATGGATGCCACCCAAGTGCAATTGGTTGTTGACCCGACTACCACACAAAACTCGCACCGCATTGATGTTACTGGTGATTTTGGCCATTTCTGCATTGAACTCAATGGAAATCCACTCCCTTCAAATCCGAAAACATCGATGTTAGCCGCTTTAAGTGCTGTTGAAATTTGTCGTCGTGTCGCTGAGCACCAAGCTATTTAATAGGAGCCCTATTATGAACAAAATGGATATTTTTGTTGGTGGTAAATGGCAGCAAGGTCGCGGGCCTGAAATGCAATCGCGTTTTCCGGGGAATAACCAGGTGATTGCGACCCTTAACAGTGCCAGTCTAGAAGATGTCGAAGATGCGGTAATTGCCGCAGATAAGGCGTGGAAAGCGCCTTCTTGGCGTAATCTTCCCGCTCACCAGCGGGCAACTATCTTGTACAACGTGAGTCGCTTAATAGATGAAAACTGCGAAACATTAACTCAATTACAAACCTTGGATAACGGCAAGCCTTGGGCAGAAGCACGTGGCTTGGTGATGAGCGCAGCAGCAACCGCTCGCTACTTTGCGGCGGTTTGTGAAGTCTCAGGTGGTGAACTTCCTCCTCGCCGCCAGCCAGAGCTGATGACCATAAGTACTTACCAACCTATTGGCGTGATCGCTGCAATCACGCCGTGGAACTCCCCGATTGCCAGTGATATGCAAAAAATTGCCCCAGCGATTGCTGCCGGTAACGCAGTCATCTTAAAACCCGCGGAAGCCACACCTTTAATTTCATTAAAATTGGCTGAGCTATTTGAGCAAGCAGGTTTACCCAGCGGCCTATTGAGCGTGCTACCGGGTAAAGGTTCGATTGTCGGTGATGCACTAGTTCGCCACCCTCTGGTGAAAAAAATCTCCTTTACGGGTGGCACCAATACCGGACGACAATTGGCTCACATTGCGGCAGATAAACTCATCACCACGTCACTCGAGCTTGGAGGAAAATCCCCAACTATCGTGTTGTCAGACGCTGACCTTGATATCGCTGCACATGGTGTTTGTTACGGTATTTTTAGTTCGATGGGGCAAGCATGCATCGCGGGTTCGCGCCTATTTGTGGCTAAGGATATCTACTCATCCTTTATGGAAAAGCTAACGCAATTGACCCACAACCTGATTATTGGTGACCCAAGGCAAGAGCGTGTTCACCTAGGGCCATTAATTTCCCCTTCACACCGAGATAGCGTCAGAAACTATGTCGAGCAAGCCGTTCGGCAAGGGGGGAAGATCCGTATTGGTGGAACCGCTCCCGCTGACCCGGCACTTCAAGATGGCAATTACTTTTTACCGACGATTATCGAAGGCTTAAATAACCAATCTACGGTTTGCCAAGAGGAAATTTTCGGCCCCGTGCTCGTCGTAATGCCATTTGATGATGAAGACGATCTCGTTCAGCAAGCTAATGATTCTGTTTATGGGCTTGCCGCTGGTATTTGGACACAAGATTACATCCGAGCGTTTAAGCTTGCCGATGCACTTGATGTCGGCACTGTTTGGGTCAATACCTACAAAGTTTTTTCTATTTCAACGCCATTTGGCGGCTTTAAAGAAAGTGGCATTGGCCGTGAAAAAGGCCTTGAAAGCCTCAAAGCCTATATGCAACAAAAAAGCCTATTTCTGGCACTTAACCCACAACCAAACCGTTGGTGTGAATAGCAAATCCGTCACCGGATTATGGCAGCATTGAGGAGAATAAAATGTCTGAAATGATTACAGTTGGCGAAGCTATCGCCAGAACACTCGAACAATACCAAATCACAACGGTTTATGGGGTTATTTCAATTCATAATTTGCCCATAGCAGATGCTATCGGGCGCCGGGACGTGATTGATTTTACGCCAAGTCGTGGGGAGGCTGGGGCCGTCACCATGGCGGATGCCCATAGCCGTTTTAGTGGCTTAGGGGTAGCGCTAACCAGTACAGGAGCAGGTGCTGGAAATGCTGTTGGATCAATGATTGAAGCTATGAATGCATGCTCCCCCATGATCCACATTACAGGCCAAGTTGAAAAAGCTTATCTGGATATGGACGCAGGGTTTATTCATGAAACACATGACCAACTCGGCTTTTTACGTTCGAGTTCAAAGCAAGCTTTTCGTGTTCATACGCCCGAACAAGCCGTCGCCACGCTGCATAAAGCCATTCAAGTTGCTCAAACTATACCTTGTGGCCCTGTCTCTATCGAGATCCCAATTGATATTCAAAGTGCGCAGGTCCCATTATCTGTACTGAGTGCACCGCTTCCCCCTTCTAGGTTACCTGACAGTTGTACATCGTTAGTCAATGCCATTTGGGATAAACTTCAACACGCTGCACAGCCTTTATTGTGGGTTGGCGCAGGAGCCCTACAAGCAAAAGATGCTGTCAAACGCCTTGCTGATGCAGGTATTGCCGTCATCAGCAGCACCCATGGACGAGGTATTTTATCGGATGACCATCCATTCAGCTTACGCGCTTTTCATAATGCAGATTCCGTTGATGCATTAATGCGTTCATGCGATTTAACTATCGTCGCAGGCTCACGTTTACGCAGTAATGAAACCAAAACATGGTCATTACCTTTGCCACACCCCATCATTCAAATCGATATAAACCCACTCGCCGCCAATCGCAACTATTTAGCTGATTTGTCAGTAACTGGGGATTGTAAAAGTTTACTTGAAGCACTTGCCGATAAAATCGAACAAGCCAAGCGCCCTATCTCTACTCAGTGGAAGAAACAAGTGCAAGAGGCCGTACAGCAGGCGGAAGAACAACTAAGGCAACAATGTGGCCCTTATAGTCAACTCAGTGATGCCGTAGAGCAAGTCTTACCACGCGACGGTATTTTTGTCCGCGACATCACGGTATCAGGGAGTTTATGGGGAAGCCGTTTACTCAAAGCGACCCAGCCAATGCACAACATTCACTCTTTAGCAGGCGCAATTGGGCTAGGACTCGCCATGGCAATTGGCAGTGCCAAAGCAAACCCTAATGTACCTGTTATTGGCTTAGTTGGTGATGGTGGGTTAATGTTAGGCGTAGGCGAATTGGCCACCATGGCACAAGAGCAGCTCCCGATTGTATTGATTATTATGAATGACCAAGGTTATGGCGTAATGCGAGGTATTCAGGAAAAATATTTCTCAGGCCGCCAATACTATAATGAGTTACTCACCCCTTCATTTAGTCAATTAGCTCAATCGATGGGGATTCAAGCATTTACGATAGATAAAGCCACCGATTTTCAATCAACGCTCCGCCAAGCTGTCGATTTGAAGCAACCTGTTGTCGTTGAAGTGTTAATGAACCATATTGGTACAATGAATTTCTCCGGTCCACCACAGAAAAAGTTATTTTAACTTTCACCATGGTTAGGGTGGCATGAGCCACCCTATTTCATTGATAGATAATGATACAAGCGATTAAAGCCTTCTGCTTTTTAAATTATTATAGCGAGGAACTCTAGCACCCAACTAAGGTTATGAATTTGGCTTAAAATATTGCGTATAAATAGACATCGCTTGCTCTTTTAAGATGCCTTTAACCACTTCAGGTTTAAAGGGGCTTTTGTCAAAGATTTCATCACTCCCCAGCATAATATTAAAACCAGCAATCTCGGCAAGTTCATCATGAGAAAGGCTATAAACCATCCGGCCTAATTGGCTCCATACCATTGCACCGGAACACATACAACACGGCTCACAACTGGTATACAGCGTATAATCGGACAAATCCATGACTTTATGTTCAGAACAATACTGGCGTATGAGACCCAACTCCGCATGATAGGTTGGGTCACTTTCAGTATGAATATGATTTTCACCTGTCATAACGACTTGGTTATTTTTAACTAATACTGCACCAAAGGGTTCATTGCCATTTTTCGCAGCATCCGTTGCTAAAGCCAAAGCTTGCGTCATAAACTGAATATCTAGCGCATTCTGCTGCTCATTGTTGTTAAGTTTATTTTCCATATACACACCCTTTATGCATAAATTAATTTAATTTTAAAATAACCTAAATAGGTTATATCAAGTCTAGTTATGAATTAATACAAAATAAGAATGTGTATTTCCTTTTCGCTACTATTACATCCAATTCATCCTCGAAGTATTTTTCAAAAAATAATTTTAACATTATTTAATTTATTGGTTTTTAATTCTAAAATAGAAAAAATAATTTATTGACTTCAGCATTTTCTACTTTTATATTTTTCACTCTGAGGTTGATGATATAAGTTTGACCAGAACTTTAGCTGTAACAATAACTGTTCGCGTACTCCGGTAGTGAGTATTGGTCTTGAGGCAGGGCTCAGAATAAATTTGCAGTGTTTCGTAGTTTATTTTCTTGCAAGTCAGTAGAGAGTTTATCAGTAGATAAAACCTAGGATTGTGAGTTTTACAAATATCTTTGTCGAAAGGAAATGGCTATCCCCTAAAGGATGAGGGTTATTATCTCAAATGTCTCTCCTCTAATCATCCTTTAATCTGAAACGCTTTTATCATCATTATATCGTTGTAATACAACAATTACGCTAGTTACTGCAATCAGGATTTTAAATTAATCGCTATATCTGTAAATAGAGCATCCGAACGGCCACTCTTATCACATTCATACAATCATTGAGGATACTATGTCTAATAACATGAAATTGATCGTAACCATCAAAAATACTCTTGCGAAAGAATTAAATATCGAATCTATCGATGAATTAAATGAATCAACATCATTACGTGATGATTTAGGCCTCGATTCAATGACCATACTGACTTTTCTCATGTCTCTTGAAGATAATATCGATAACTTCACTATTGATGCTAACACCCTTGAAGGGCATCACGTAGAAACAATTGGGACCATCTATAACTATGTAAATGCTCGGCTTGAGGAAAAAGCATGATATGTACTATATAAATCAGGTTTTTTGTAAGGTCATGGACAGACGTGAATTAAGAAGAATACCCAGAGACCGATTTATTACTTACCAGAAAGATTTACACCGAATAGCGCAAGATGTTCTTACTGAATTGACATTACTTGAGGGGGACCAGTATTCCTATACTGAGTTGGGCAATGCGGTGTTACAGGATATGGAAAAGGAAGAATTACTTGATGGCGTTGACATGGCAATGTTTTGCTACTGGACACCCGAGTTCGACCCTGACTATTCAGCCTTCGGTCCCTATTTTATAGACCGCTATAAAATAGACGGCCACTCTTTTGATATATGTGATAACGGTAGTCTAGTCTCTGCCACAGCATTAAACGTTGCCGACAGCTATCTGAAAAATGGAACAGTTCAGAAAATACTACTGCTAGGTATGGAACAAAATACGATACCTCGAAATGTAGTACAGGGTTTTCCTATTCCATCAAGATCCTGTTCTGTTGCAGCAATATTAACGACAGAGAAAACACCTGAAAGTCAATGGAGACTCATTAATTCTGGTCACATTACTGAATGGGATTCAAGTAAATTAGAAGACAGTTATAGTTTGCTTGTCGATATTCTTAATCAGTCAAATATCAATGCAGATGATGTCGTATTGTTAACTCACCGCTGCGGGTATTTTTATAAGAAACTTCGTTTTCATCTGGAAACCACCTCTCAGGAATTATCAATAGACTATGCATTTCTTCGTCCTGACGTCACAGGAATGAATGCTTTGCTGACACTCGCAGGTGAAACACTTGCACCACTTAACAAGCTAACCGTATTACTTATCGAACATGATGTGGAAAGTCTGAGAATGGCATGGACCGTTTTACAGCAAATTCAGGAGATGGATCATGTTTAATATTAATTATCCCTTCGAAACGAAGTATTATCAGCCGTTTTATTGGAATGCAGAAGAAATATCTCTAAAAGCCTATTCAAGCCGACAGAAAATTGCTGCTCGTGGCAGATTTGCTGTGGTTTCAGAGCATCAATTAACCCACAAACAATTAGCTTTTATTACAGCACGTGGAACTAGCTGGCAGGAGACTGCTGCACTGAAGATTTACCAGAACAGTAGCGCCTTAACGCTCCATAACTTGGTAGTGTGCCAACTTCCACTACAGCCTACTGGATCTACTTCATTTCATGAACGGACGTCTCTGTTTACCTGGCAGCGAGAAATTATACGAAGTCAGTTGGAATGGATTGCACTCTGGACAAAAGTACTGATAGAACATGCTGCACAACGTAAAGTGGGGTCATCCACACTGTTATCTGTACCTTCCATTCGCTTGCGACTCGGTCAAGTCATACAACACCACGCCTTGTTAGAGCAATGTCTAATTATGAACAACTGGTCGGTACAACAGTCGCTGACTGAAATCGAAAGAATGGTGGATGCTCTGATCAAGACAGCAGGCGGTAGGGCCATGATGCAACACGGGCTGGTAGAAATGAATAGTTTATTCACCGTATTAAACCAAATTTATCTCGGAGCCGACCATGATGAATTTTGACCATTCAATCGCCTTGGCTCACTACAACCAGAAATGGCTGGATCTGGCTCAGCTATTTCGTTCTCTCTCCCTAGAAGTACTAAACGATCGTGATGTCGTGTTGGCACATCTAGACAGGCCATATTTTGAAGAAGTTTATGCTGACCGATCCAGCACCTGCTTCGAGCGTGCCTGCATGTATGAAACCCTATCATATGGCGATCCAAACATATTACTTTCCTGTCCTGGACCCTCGCTTTCAGGCATCGTACTGCGTGAGTTAGGTTCACCTGAACAACAGGACTGGTTCTTTGAACACGTTTCTCGCCAGCGAGCACGTACTTGTATGGCTGTAACGGAACCAGAAAAAGGCTCGGATGCTGGTAATCCGGCTTCTAGACTGAACTCTGACAATCTCCTTCAGGCAGAAAAATGGCTGGTGGGCAATGGATGCGAGGCAACTATAGGAACCATTGTGGTGAGAATCGGTCCCGGCCCCTACAGTATTGTGGTACTGATGCTTACTCCCGAAATGCTGTCCCATACTGGAACATTCCGCCAACTCTTGCCCCTGGCTGGCTTGCAGGGCGCTGGTTTGAGTCATCTATATTTTGACAGTGTACCCGTAAAATCAGAACAGATTCTGGGAATGCACCTCCGTCCCCTAGAACGTGGTATGCATGGCGTGATCAAAACCTTCTATCGTATGCGTCCGTGCGTTTGTGCTATAGCACTGGGTAATGCACAGGCGCTGCTGGATCATGTCCTGCCGTATTTGCGAACAACCTCGGCACGAGAACTTCATCGTACGCTGCAAAGCCAAATAAACGGTGCTCGTGCACTGAACCACCGCGCAGCACAACGTATTGACGACCAAATTTTTGACGGCGCCGCCGTGTCGCTGGCCAAAGCGTGCGCGACGGAACTGGCTGAGAAAGTGGTTCGCAGTATACCACTACTTACCGGAACCACCCATTTTCTGACGAATGCGTGGTTACAGAAAGCTACGACAGATGTCCACGGTTACGAATGGATGGAAGGCAGCTTAGATATGCAACATCTGAATATCATAGCGGGTTATCACTCCACAGCGAAATAGCTCAACAAACGGATAAACACGATGGCAATGCAACCAATACTCAAGCAACGACTGGCTCGCCGTTATCAGAAATTGAAGCTATTGAATGCACTCTGGGACACCACCTTTACGCTCTTGCTTACGATGTTAGTATCATCTATGGCAGTATTAATCAACATTAGTGTCATCAGCCAGAATACACCTCAAGCTCTGTATGCCTTAGGGTTATTTCTACCGCTGAACTACGTGATGATGGCCATTCATGAAGGACTGCGTATCCCTACGTTGCGTTATAGCTCACAGCACCACAACAACGCGTATAACGTATTGGGAAGCCGTCTGGCATTGATCTTCTGCGCAATGGTTGTGTTGATGGCATTACTTGTTGGCTGTGTCTGGCTGTTCCAGTCAAGCATTGCTGCCCTGTTTCATATTGCAGAAGAACATCAGCAGGATATTATGTCGTTCATTCTGCCGATGTTACTAGCAGGTATTCCAATTGGCTGTGCAACGCTGATTTTGTCCATCCTATTTAGCTGTGGCCTCAATCGTTCTGCCAGTATGCTGGGTATCAGCGGAACCGCTCTTAACCTAGCGGTAACATGGCTAGCCGCCACATACTGGCATCAGGGGCTACAGAGCCTTATCTGGGGGGCATTGATCGGCAGTAGCTACCTGGCATTTAGTGGCGGTACACTGTTGTACAGTCACGGAATTCGTCTCTCACTCACTAACGTCCGCCGTGAAGCTGTGCTGGTATTGAATGATATTGCTATTATCGGTTCGCCAGTGGCAGGAAGTTTTCTGCTGCTATTTGGCTTCCTTTTTTCTTTCAACTACCTAGTTTCGTTTTACGGCGCAAATGAAATCGCTGGTTTTGGTATCGCATTTCGAATCCAGTCATTCGTCATTCTACCCGCAATTGCACTCGGAACAGCCATGGCGATACACGCCAATAATGCGATTGCAGATCAAAATTTTTACCGTATCCGCCATATTTTCTTTACTGGGATAGGACTCGCAGTCGCACTTTATTTGCTCATCAGCGTACTAGTATTTTTGCTACAAGAACATCTAGTGGCGCTATTTACCCTGGATGAAACAGTCATTGTGCCTGCGTTACGTTACCTCAACTGTATTGCACCATCCTACCTCAGCTTAGGCGTAGTTTTGGTACTAATGACAACACGGGAACAGACTGGTCAAGGACAGCGAGTCTTGCTGGTCAATATAGTCTTTTACGCGATGGAAATTGGTATTGCCGCCTTACTGGGGCTCAACTACATCGATGCAACGCGCCTTTATCTCGTGATGGCGATTATGAATTGGGTGTCTGCGCTTTACGTTGTTTACGAACTGAATAAACACCTTGCTCCCATACCAGCTTACCTCGCAGGAAATACAACCTTAAACCGTGATGAAGGAAGTTCTTACTTATTGATTAATCAGGAGTTATACATGATGAACAGCTTATCAGAATTGATCCGCGATGCGAGTACAAATTACCCGACAAGAACCGCCTTAATCTTCAAAGATCGTCACTACAGTTACCATGACATTTGGATGCGAGTGTGTGCTATTGCGGCCGGAATGCGTCAAAATGGCTTACAACCAAGTGAAAGAATTGTGATTTGCCTCGGCAACCACCCAGACAGCATTGCTGTATTCTGGGCGGCACAGAAGCTCGGCGCCTGCCCTTCACTGGTCCCAATCGATACCTCCGTGAATAAGCTCGCTTATATTCTCAATAATAGTGGAGCCAAGCAATTATTCACCTCTCCAGCAATCTCCAGTGCACTAATGAAGTTTGGCCTACAGCAAGTACCTAAGCTCAGCTCAGTTATTGTGGCGGGAGAAACAAGCAGACCAAAAAACGGTATATCGCTGGAAGATTTCATTGCTGATCCGCTAACAGAAATCAATATTCCGCTAGCAGCTATCAGCGTTGACCTTGCATCGATCATTTACACTTCAGGTTCAACCGGCGAACCAAAGGGAGTAATGTTGAGCCATCAAAATATGCTAGCAGCCACTGACTCTTTAGTAACATATCTAGGTTATCGACAGGATGATGTCATTATTGCAGTTCTCCCTGTCGCGTTTGATTATGGGCTCTATCAACTAATTCTGAGCTGCTACGTAGGAGCCACTGTGGTTCTAGAGCCAGATGACGCTTTACCCACACAGATTCTTCGCCATATACAGCAATATGGCTGCACTGTATTGCCGGGCCTATCTTCTCTCTACAGTTTATTGGATACCTATGCCAGTAGAGGTAAGTTTGACCTGAGCCACGTGCGTCTGGTCTCAAATACTGGTATGGCATTACGTAAGCAGCACATCAATACGATAAAGCGCCTGTTCCCGCAGGCAGATATTTTCTCAATGTACGGTCTGACGGAGTGCAAGCGCTGCACATGGCTCCCACCAGCAGATTTGGAACGTAAACCTGATAGCGTTGGTATCGCGATTCCTAACACACAGATTCTGGTGGTGAATGATCAGAACCAGCCTTGTGTGCCGGGCGAAGTGGGTCAGCTAGTTATACGTGGCGCCACCGTAATGCAAGGTTACTGGCGTAATCCTGAAGCGACAGCAAAAAAAATTGGCAGACATCCGCTGTATGGTGACCGTTGCCTGTACTCAGGTGATTACGGCTGGTTGGATGATGAGGGCTATTTTTACTTTGCTGGACGAATGGATGAAGTTGCCAAAATTCGTGGACGCAAGGTTATTTTTAGTGAAGTAGAGAAAGCTTTATTCCGTCATGAGGCGGTTATCGAAGCGGCAGTCATTGCCCATAATGATGAACAGGATCCTGAAGATCGTATCGTGGCTTTCGTCGCTACATCTTCTCCCTGTCTACTGGCTGAAGCCGAGCTTCGCCAGTTCTGTCTGACCCAGCTAGAGCAGTATCAGGTTCCTCACATATTCGTTCAGCTATCGCGATTACCAAAAAATGCCAACGGAAAATACGATAAGCATAAGTTACTCTCAGACTTTAAAAATACCACACGGAGATTGCCTTCATGAGGAATAGGCACACATTGGTATTGTTGTGCACAATCCTTTCGGTGATATTTGCAGGGGTATCTGTCACTTTTACCACTGCACGCATATCGGAGCCAAACAAAACAAGCAGCAAGGAGCCACCCATTGCGTTACAAGGGCCACCACCGGCACTAGTTGAAACTGCGCAGGTGAAAGCCATACTCTGGCAGGATAAAAAGAACGTAGTGGGTACCGTTAAAGCAGTGCATTACCTTGATGTAAGCACAGAAGTGTCTGGAACTATTCTACAGGTGGCACCAGCAGGTAGTCAGATGGCGAAAAATGGCGTGTTGTTACGCATTGATGACCGAGCTGAACGTGCGCAGTTGAAACAAAAAGAGACTAACCTAGCAATAGTACAAAAAAACGCTCAGCGTGCTGACCTACTAGTAAACAAAGCCATTTCACAGGCAGAGCAGCAGGCTGCTCATGTTAACCTTGCTCAGGCTGTCAGCGATCAAGAAGTATTGCGCAGTAGGCTACGTAAAATGACGATCACTGCACCCTTCGCTGGCGTCGTAAGCTTGCATGATTTGTCACTAGAGCAGTCTATTCAGGTCGGACAGAAGATATTTTCCTTTTATGATCCCACAAAGCTTTATGTCGAATTCAGCGTACCGGAAGCTGATATCTGCGCACTGCATCCTGGAGTGAAAGTCACCGTGGATGATACGGTATCTGGGTATACCAGTAGCGCAACCATCACGCTAGTTAATACGGAAGTCAATACGACTAACCGTACTTTAACATTACGCGCGATGCTAGACATCGGCAAATTTCGACATGGTTCCAGTGTCCGAGTAACTTATCCAACTACGATGCCACAATCTAGATTGGTACTGCCAAAAGTAGCCGTAAATTATTCTGCCTACGGACAATCCGTATTCGTAGTGGAGGATCACACTGCGAAATTACGCTCCATTGTCATCGGTGATAAACGTGACGGTTTGGTTCAAGTACTGCAGGGGCTGGATGCGAATGAAACGGTGGTCACCGCCGGGCAAATCCACCTATACCCTGATGCTCCACTACGCTTGAGGGATAAATAGTGAATATAACTGAACTATGTTTACGACGCCCAGTAATTGCCACAGCGCTAAGTGCCTTGCTGTTTATCAGCGGAATATTTTCTCTTGGCCAGTTACCCGTTGCTCTTTACCCTACTGTTGATGCAGATGCTATCAGTATCAACGCCTGGTACCCCGGTGCATCCGCGGAGCTGATGGATGGACGAGTAACATCAGAGCTATTGTCCGCTATATCCGGCGTGGAAGATGTCAGCTACGTTACCAGTAATTCCGAAACAGGCCACAGTGAGGTGGTGCTTAATTTACGCCTCGGGAGTGACACGCAAAAAGTACTGACAAATATCATGGAACGCGTAAATGCCATTTCACGCTTTCCAACCGATATGGCCCCTCCACAAATTCTGCGAAAAGAACCGGATCGTGCGCCAGACTTCGCTTTAACATTTACCAGCGATGCAATGCAAAACGCTCAGGTATCAGATTACCTCACTCGGGTAGTGAAACCACGTCTAGAAGCCCTGAAAGGAGTAGGCAGTGTGGAGATTCTTGGCAGTGAATATTCCATGCGTATTTGGCTGGATCCACAGCGAATGGAACGCTACGGCGTAACTGCCATAGACGTCAGCACCAGCTTGAAGTCTGAAAATATACAGCTCAATGCTGGTGTGTTACGGGAAAATGACCAGCGATTTCAGCTGGTACCCCATACTGGCCTGTCAACGGTTAATGAGTTCAATCGGTTGCCCATTGTGACAGCTTCAGGCTCCCCTCCTGTGCGACTGGGTGATGTGGCCAGAGTGGAACTAGGAGGAGCTCAACCCCAGATCCAATCCGTCTTTAATGGCAAGCCGGCAACAGTGGTATTTATTCAGTGGCAGCGCGGCAGTAATCCACTTCTAGTGGGTGAGGATCTCCGTCGCACTCTTGATGAATTAAAACCCAATTTTCCTTATGACTTAAAAGCCAATTTACTTATCGACAGTAGTGAATATATCAATGGGGCGATCCATGAAGTATTTCTAACCATTCTGCTAACCTGTGTGGCTGTAACATTGGCAATCTTCTTTGGCACGGGAACGATGCGTGCCGTCAGTATTCCGGTTGTAGTTATTCCTCTGTCGCTAGTCAGTGTTTGTTTGTTGATCTGGCTTTGTGGCTTCTCTATTAACACACTCACACTGTTGGCTATGGTTCTGGCTACCGGGCTGGTAGTAGATGATGCCATTATTGTGTTGGATGTGGCGCTCCGCCGAATGCATGAAGGAGACTCCGCTTGGCTGGCCACTTTAAAAGGTGGGCGAGAGATTGCTAGTTCTCTAGTGACCATGACACTCGCTCTAGCCATAGTCTATCTACCACTGGCGTTTATCGGTGGCATTGTGGGTAAACTATTCTCTGAGTTTGCCATGACACTGGCAGGCGCAGTCATCATTTCAGGTGTACTGGCTCTGACGTTGACGCCAGTAATGTGTGCTCGGTTATTGTCGCAAACCCATCAGCAATCCCGAATGGTGATACGGGTTGAAAATCTGTTCGTTATACTACGTCGCCGCTATGAGCGCTGTCTAGTGAAAGTATTACGAACTGGGAATATTCCCCTGTGGATTTGGGGTGCAACACTTGTCAGTTGTGTAACATTGTTCGTTATGTTACCGCATGAACTCGCGCCGAAAGAGGATCAAGGCAGCCTGATGGTCATCGCAGAAGCGCCTAGTTCAATGGATAGCTCGTATCTGGAACTACAGACGCCTGCGCTTGAAGCCATTTACGACTCGTTTACCGAAATCAACAACTTTAACTACGTGCTGGGTGTCCCCAATGATAACCAACTTCTCTCCTTTGCCCGCCTGACTGACTGGTCACAGCGACAGAGATCGGCGATGGACCTGCAAGCGGAGTTACAGCAAAAATTGGTAACGATCCCAGCGTTACAATCTGTAGCGATCCTTCCGTCTTCATTACCCGGAGTGGGAGGATTGCCTTTCCAGTTTGTTCTAAAACATGAGGATAAGGATTACGCCAAACTGGACGCACTCAGTAACGCTATGCTGCGTCGTATGCGCTCTAGTGGTCTATTCCTTTTTGCCACTAAAGATCTCAAATATGACGCCCCACAAATCACTCTGCAGCTTGATCGCGAGCAGCTGGCGCAGTCCAGTATTAGCTCATCAGATGTCGGCTATACCCTCAGCCTAGCGTATGCCAACACCAAGCTTCAGCCCTTTACTTACGAAGGCCGCACCTATGATGTCATTCTAGGTTTGGATAAATCTTCGCAGTCAGCCATGGACACCTTGCTGAACCTGCAAGTCAGAAATACTAACGGTAACCTCAGTCGTCTGGGCAGTTTTATGATAGTGCAAAATCAGATTGTACCCGCCTCGCTGAAGACTTTTCAAAAACAGACATCCGTCACCTTGCAAGGCGTTTTAATGCCCGGTGTTGGTCAATCACAGGCTGCTGAATTCAGTCGCCAGATACTGGCGGACTTCAAAGCGCGAGGAGTTTCCTACGACCTAGCAGGTGAAACCCGGCAAAGCGAAGAAGAGGGGCAACGCCTGTTAATTACCTTTGCTATTGCCCTGATTGGAATTTACTGCCTGTTGACGTTGCAGCTCACCACACTCAGGGATCCTCTCATTGTCCTGTTCGGTAGCATCCCATTTTCAATCTTTGGCGCACTACTAGCACTATTTTGGTTTGGCTTACCGCTGGATCTATTTACTCAGGTCGGCATGCTGACTCTGGTCGGACTGATCAGCAAGCAAGGCATTCTGATGGTACATGCCGCAAACACCCTAAGTGAGCGTGGAGTGACAAATATCTGGTTTGCCATTACCCGCGCATCTGCTTCCCGTCTGCGAGCTATCATTCTGACCTCTCTAACGATGGTGATGGGTGCTCTGCCATTACTTTTCGCTTCAGGTCCTGCAGCAGAATCTCGCTTTGAGCTGGGATTAGTCATAGTCTCAGGAATGTTGATGGGGTCGTTCATGACCCTCTTCCTGTTACCCTCACTGTATCTTTTCGTGTATAGAAATCGAATGGAGCCACACTTGTGAATCTTACCATCAATGATATTGGTATTTATCTACCAGAAACCGCACTTGAGCTGGATCAGATTTGCATGGAGCCGCGATTGTCGAGTGCGGATATCAAAGTTTATCAACGCTTCTATGGTCTTAAGCGGATCGCTATTAGTAATACCTCTCTAGAAGACATGATGTTCCTCGCTGCCCGGGATGCCCTAACCCGCAGTGGTATCGCAGCAAGATATATCAGTTTGCTGGTACATGCCCACACGGCCCCAGAAACCTGCGCTTGGCCCAATGGACTGTTAACACGATTGTGTCGCCGCCTAGGTATGCATCACGCAATGCCACTGGCAGTACATACCAACAACTGCGCGTCCACCTTGAGCGGACTGATGCTCAGTCAAAATTACTTAGTGGGGAACAGTAAAAAGAAGCACACATTATTACTGACTGCTGATCTGACTTTCAGTGGGATTTTACAGCAAATACCCAATACCACTTTGTGCGGTGACGCCGCCACTGCATGTATTATCAGCCTGAATGGCATTGGAGCAGTAATGAAATCCCTTGAACTGAGCTATTTTGGCGAACATGCCAAAGGAGCTTGGCAATCTGATGAAGAACAGGCCAGGTTTGAAAGCAACTATACGCAGCGTCTGGCAAAAGTGATGCAGCGAAGTCGTCAACAAGCTGGCCTAGAATGGGAGCAAATCCGCTGGATCTTTCCGCACAATGTTAACCTTATCTCCTGGCGTAATACCGCAGCCAAATTACACGTCCCGTTGAGCAAAATTTATCTGGATAAGCTGCCTGAATTGGGGCACTGCTTTGGTGCTGATATTTTCATTAACTGGTATTTTGCCAGCCAGACACTTCGGACTGGCGATTATATCATGGTTGCAACAGTCGGACTGGGCGCCGTATTTGGCGCAGCCGTATTTCAATTTGTACCTCAGGGATCTACATCATGACAACAAACCATCATTTAGGGCAATTACTACTAGCAACAGCTGCTAAATATGCGCACCTTGAGGCACTGTCGATCAAAGACGATATCTGGAGTTATCAGCAACTGCATGAGTTTGCAGGACTTCTAGCCAGAGGTTATGCCCTGTCAACAAAAAAATATTGCGCCTTACTTGGTCCACGCCACATCGGAACTTTGGCTGGTGTGGTAGCTGCATTATGCTACGGTAAAACCTATCTACCTCTTCATGAAGAAATGCCAGTAGATCGGCTTGTACTCCTATCTCACAGTACAGGTTTCGATCTGCTGGTTACACGTGAGCAGGAACAAGTTCTGCTACAAAACTTTCTGATGCAGAATGAATCTCCGCTGATAATTATTCTCACTGATTGCAAGCATACTCCTAGCTGGTGTTGTGACTACCCACAGCATCGTTTCCTTGGAATGGACGATCTTGCTGTGCTCTCAGCCGTTGAACCACGGAGTGATAATCCTCAGGCCTATCTGATGTTTACTTCGGGCAGTACTGGTACACCCAAGGGCGTCGAGGTCTCACACGCCAATGTGATGCGCTACGTTGAAAATACTGTCGCATTATACCAACCCAGTCATTACGATCGTTTTTCCCAGCTGGCACCATTAAGTTTCGATTTTTCTGTACATGACCTGTTTGTCCCTTGGGCAGTGGGTGCATCAACCCATGTGTTTGGTAACAGTCAAAGTATGGTGCTAGGGCGTTTAATCGATGAGAAACGGCTGACGTTCTGGGCTTCAGTGCCGTCAACTATACTCTGGTTGAAGCGACTCCGCCAGCTAGTACCAGGAGCATTCCCGCATTTACGGCAGTCGCTGTTCTGCGGTGAACCACTACTGCATGGAGCTGCTGAGAGCTGGCATCAGGCAGCACCACACTCGCGTATCGACAATATCTATGGTCCCACTGAAGCCACTGTCGCAGTATGCGGTTACCACTGGAAAAGTAATCCCTCTCTAGCGGCTGGCACAGTAGTGCCAATTGGTCACCCTTATCCGAGAACTGTTCTAAAAATTGGCCAATCACGGCTGGATGAGCCTAGCAGTCATGAAGGTGAACTGTGGATCGGCGGCGAACAGGTCGTGCAGGGCTACTGGCCCGGTCTACTCGTGAAGGCAGACAACTTCACGGTCGAAAACGGTGAAACTTGGTATAGAACAGGGGACTGGGCTACGTTAGATCCCGAAGGGTGTTTACATTTTCTTGGGCGCTGTGATGATCAACTGAAAGTACAGGGACAACGGATCGAGCGGCTGGAAATTGAATCAATGTTGCGACAGATATCAGATACTGAAGATGTTGCAGTAGTGGGCTGGCCGATCATTGAAGGAAATAGTGTCGAGGGTTTAGTGTTTTTTGTTAGCGCACACCACAAAAGTAACCTGAAATTACGCAAATTATGTCAGGAATCTATGCCACCTATTATGTGGCCAGGCAAGTTGGTACTCGGTGCGATCCCGAAAAACCACAATGGCAAAACTGACTATATACAATTGCGCTCTCAACTGGAGGCTGAAAGTAATGCCAGCTGCGATGCAGAACAACCAGACACTGAACAGAGGTAAATATGTTCATTCAACACGTTAGCGAGCGACCTTCAGCAATATCAGTCAACTTACTTAAACAACCAGAGCTATTTAGCCAAACCACATGCAACGAGCTGATCTATAAAAAATTTATCAGTATCGAATATGTTCCTATTGCCATTCTCGGCGAAATGGAAATTCTACTTGAGCAGACGGTGTCCGATGCTGTGCCGGTCGATAGCCGCGAACGTATCAAGTTGGTAGTCCATGCACATACCTGCCCAGTGGTCAGCAATTATTCCACTCTTTTAATACTGCATGTAGTTACATGAAGAAATCATCAGTCATTTAACCACTTTTTACGATCAGCTATACCATGAAAAGCCAACACTTACGCAAGGAGCGACACACTATGTTTGATCCAGTCAGTCATTACAGACAGCACACTACCATAACCCTGCCGGGTCGTTTTGTCGCTGCGTTGGAGCCCTTACCCGATGATGTAGATGGATTGATTGGTGCGGTACAAAATCTACTGGTTCATTACCAAACGGATAAAGCGAAACTATCACCAGACATTATCGCTGCCCGAGGTGCAGAGGTGGATTTACGCTGGGCTGAGGCGATGCTTAACCGCCTGATGCAATTACAGGATGGAAATCTACTTTTACCTCGTGAGCCTGCGAAACGTCTGCTGTGTACCTGCCGAGATTTTGCCGTATTGCTCTGTACTTTTATGCGCTATAAGCAGATCCCGTCCCGGGTTCGCTATGGCTTCGCCCACGATCAATACAAACCAGAGCGACCCATACATGACCATGTGCTGGTAGAGTACTGGGATGGGCAGCACTGGCGTTATGCCGAAAGTCGTTTGTATGCGCTTCCGGAGCCCATACAAGATATTGACCAAAAAGATTTTCCGCGCGACCTATTCTTTAGTGGCGGAGAAACATGGCGACTGATTCGAGCCGGTAACCTCAGTGAGCGAGCTTTTAGTGGTTATCACTTTGACGACGATTATGGACAGTGGATCGTGCGTAACCTATTTCTGTTTGATATGGCTTCATTATGCGGATATGAGCCCCTCATGTGGGATGCATGGGGCGTATTACTAGAGGAAAAACCAGGTACACGGGTCATGAATGTTGACCAGTTGGCATTGCTCGACAGGCAGGCGCAATTTGATGTGTGTGATAGAGCAGACTGTGCATCACTACGTACTGCTCTGTTATCATGCTCTGAACTATACTATCTGCACGACGTTCACAGCTTTAGTCCAGTAAAAGGAACCTACCGCGTCAATATCCATAGGAATGAGGGAGAATAATGCGCCCGATGATCCTGGAAGGACTGGCTAGCTATCTACCGGCCACAACTCTGGTACTAGAACGCGACTATGAGCGATTCGGTATTTCTCAAAATCAGGCTCGAGTTTTCAGCCGTATGTACGGGCTACCCAACTGTCCTGTGGAAGAAGGTGATGAACTTCACATGCTGTTGCGAACCTGCGAGAAACTACTGGCTGCCTCCCCTAAACTGCATCAGCAAATCGACATAGTGATATATGCACATACAGGTGCCATCAGCGGTGTATGGGGGCAGAGTACCGTAACACAATTGGTGAGACATTTGAGGCTGAAACATGCACTACCACTGGCGACCTGCAGTAATAACTGCGTAGCTATATTTTCTGCATTAGATTTCGCGAAACATCACCTGCAGGGTGCCGGTTCTAACGCAAAGGCGTTGATTGTAGTCGGCGAAATAGCTGACAATGTTGAATTACGTCTTGTGTCAAACGTAGCAATTGTTGGTGATGGTGCTGGTGCCGGAATTTTCTCACTTGCAGGCAGCGGTCCAAAAATGCTAGCGCATACCATTCACAACTGGCCAGGCTATTCCCACGGTATCTGGCTACCGACAAATTCTGATTGCTACAAAGATTTTGAGCTGCACTATCAGGCTCGCCTGAAAGCGGTAATAGACAATGTGTTGTGGCAGGCGGACACAACACTAGATCAAATCTGCTGGATTATTCCCCATAACGTCAATATCTGGATGTGGCACAAGGCGGCAACACACCTTGATTTTCCGCTGGAAAAAATATTCCTGAGTAATATTAACCGCACTGCTCATTGTTTAGGCGCAGACATGTTTATCAATTTTCAATCCCTACAGGAGAGAGCTAAATTTTATGCTGGTGATAAAGTACTGATGGTTTCGGCAGGCGTTGGCGGGGTGTTTGGTGCAGCACTTTTTCAGTATTAATACATTATTAAATGATGAAATAAAGGTAACTGCTGAAATAAGCCAAATGGCAACCTACAGGCTCCCCCTTTGACAATTATAAAATTTTTTATGATTGCATGGTTATTTGGTGAAGTGCTTATTACTAGCTTACTGCTTAGTGCCAGAGCACGTAAAGTGATGCGTTCTTTGTTATCGGAGAACGTAAATATTAATCATTCCAGCAGGATAGGAGCATTAATTATATTATCTCTTTTCATTGTTTGCATTTGTAGGACTGGTGCTGTGCCTGGTCGAGGAACAGCGGTTACTGACATTATTCACATCAATCGGAGCAGTTTTTATCTGTAAGTAATTTTTATCAGTTACATTACTGATATTCAAACTAATTTAAGGATAAATTATGACACAGAACCGTAGCAAAACATCATCTAGTCTTTCCTTTAAAATGGCAAAGAAATTTACAATTGAGAATGATTGTCTGACCATTGGGGGTATACCTCTTCCCCGGCTAGCACAACAAATGGGGCAGACACCTTTTTTTGCCTACTCTCGTGAGCTTATAGAACGTCAGGTGGAGTTATTAAGGATCCATATTCCGAAAAAGATTAGTATTCACTATGCCATCAAAGCTAACCCATTTGTCCCTGTCGTACATCACCTGTCGCGACTGGTAGAAGGGTTTGATGTAGCATCGGCGAATGAAATGGCACTGGCGCTGAACTGTGGTGTTTCTCCCGAAAATATTAGTTTTGCTGGGCCAGGGAAGACGGTAGAAGAGTTACAACGTGCAGTGGCCGCTCAGATATTACTGAATGTCGAATCAATCACTGAACTACAGCGGATCAAAGATATTGCAGTGGAATATACTATCGCTGCACGCATCTCACTTCGTATCAATCCTGATTACAAGCTCAATTCATCTGGCATGAAAATGGGCGGCGGGCCGCACCAGTTTGGTATGGACGTATCCTGTGTGCAGGATGCCATGATGATGATCCGTGACAACCCTGAACAATTGCATTTTGAAGGTTTTCAAATCTTCCCAAGTTCGCAAAATCTGCGCTCTGATTTTCTGATTGAGACACAAAGCAAAGCGCTGGATCTGGTCATTCAACTAGCAAAAATTGCCCCCTATCCGGTACGGCGCTTTAATCTTGGTGGCGGGTTTGGTGTCCCTTACTTCCAAGGCGACATAGAGCTGGATGTGGCATCTGTAGGAAAAGCAATGCATGCTCTGGTCGCCAAAGCAGAACAGTACTTGCCTGAAGCAGAGATCATTCTGGAACTAGGGCGTTTTCTAGTTGCACCTGCGGGGATCTATGTCACGAAAATTATCGACCGTAAAGTATCGCATGAAGTGACTTACTTGGTCACAGATGGAGGTATGAACCATCACCTTGCTGCATCAGGTAATTTAGGTCAGCTCATCCGTCGCAATTATCCGGCTGTTATTGGTAACAAAATACAAGGGGATCAACGGGAAATAGTCAATGTAGTGGGACCGTTATGCACACCTCTAGATATTTTGCTGAACCAAAGTGATGTCTCTGTCGCAAAGCCGGGGGATTATATTGTTATTTTTCAGTCGGGAGCTTACGGCCTGACCGCCAGTCCAAACGGTTTTCTTAGCCGGAAAACTGCAGCAGAAGTTTTAGTATGAGTCAGGTCAAATTCAATTGAGTAGCAGGAGATAACTTTGATAAGTAAATTACTCAACGATGCACATAAATTCATACTTCATATAGTATCCTATCCCCTTTACTATTTCTGCTTAGGCTCAACCCACTGATTGTGATTTCGCATGGTAACTCAGGCAGCTTGTAGAGTCTCCATAATCTGGTAGCTTAGTGAGTAGCATCGGCAAGAAAGCCGAAATAGATATTGCCGAAGATGCCACACTTAAAATTGGCCAAAAGCTAATTGAAAAGGTTGGCGCACTTAAGCAAAGCATCACGGGTACCAAACAAGAAATTATTGCACCGGTTGTTTGGATTGGTAGCCAAAAAATTAACGTGGCGCAGCTGATGATTGATACACTGGATATTGTGAAAGAGCTGGCCGAACTTACTGCAAGCCACAGCCACCACAACACAGGAACACCATTGAATGCCAATGCCATCAAAGGCACCGCAGGTAAATCAGATGGCTTGAAAGAAAAGTATCAGCCAGTTATTGGTTAATAAAGTTTTAGTCCAACTCTTGCCCACAGCCGTGGGCTTTTTTATACCTGTAATTTAACAGCATGTAAGACAGCCTAAGCACTCCAACCATCAAACCACATCAAGCAACCTTTCATTTGGATCACATCAATAGCATGGCGCAGGCGCAGCGCTACCCCACGAAATAAAGTCCTCTACCACGTAAAATGCACTACACCGCACCCGCCTGCACAATTTGGATCTAAACTTTATTTCAGTTTTGAAATTCTACAAAACATATCGCCAAGCCGCGCCAGTGCTAGGGAGTTACCGAAAATTTCAAACTGAAATGTGAGCAAAGAATTTCAGGGGATTACAGTTTTTGGATCATGAAATGGATCGCACTAAAAATACAACGCAATGAAAGATAAAAGAAATTTCTATTTTACGTGGCTTTCATTGGATCGCGATATCAACAGCGTAATTTCAAAAAGTCAGCATCCATGCGGCTTGAGATAAATTAAAAAATGAAATTCATAATAACATTAATTTATACAGAGTATCTTTAATCATTTCCATTGCTTCTTCGTCTTCAAAAAACATATAATCAGACCTGATTCTATCTCGAGCTGAATTCCATTTTTTCTCTAACAAGTTGATTAGCTCTACATTATTAGCTCTATAAATAGCATAATCATAAGCCCCTTTTAAAAGAGGGAAGACTATTGCATTAGCAATGTGATTGACTTGTTCTGAGTATATTTTGTCAAAACTGTTTTTTTCAATACCAATAGCTGAAAGTATATCCTCACATGTATAATGTCCAGTTATAATTCTATTTCTTAAGTTATCATTTAACATATAAATAAAGACCCCAAGAATTTTATAAATAACTAATACAAAAGCTGAATTTTCTTCAATGGAGCTATTACTAGTATGTTGATAAATTTTTAAATATTTAAAAAGCTTCTCTACATCACGTAAAGAAAATTGGCGTTCTTTTATTAAATAAGAGATAAACCCCTCATATCCAGGTGTAGATAATATCTTTAAATTTTGATTTCCTTTAACTAAATAGCTGAAATATGAAATTGAATTGCTATACATTCTTTCATCATATTTTTTATGGTACTCAAGAAGATTTATTTTAAAACCAATAAATTTTTCCAAGTATCTAGTTGCATTTATTGATTCGCCATATACTTTACTAATTGATGAGGATAGTTGTTCTATGTTAGTCACCAATACAAACTTAACATTCTTTATATCAAAAATATGTTTTATAGATTCAATCATTTTCAAAGCATAATTAGGTCTACACCTATCTAATTCATCAACAAAAACAATAACAGGGTTATCACGAGCCAATGATTCAAGAATACTCCTTAACGCAGAAACATTCTCAGTAGATTTTTCATGTGTATCTAATAAGTTATCAATAGTCGCATCTATTGCTGTTGCGGTTTGATCTTTTAAAGCTTCCGATAAATCTTCGCCTAGTTTTTCTACATTTTCTTTAAGTATTAAAGTGGTACTAGCATTAAGCAAAACCTTTGATGCATATTTAATAACAGGTATTGCCTTCTTTATTATGGATTTTTTATCTTCTTTATCTGGAAACAATGAAACTATAGCTGCAATTAATGTTAAAATAGGCTCATCTGAACTATCAGCATTAAAAGCATCAATATAAACGCATTTTAGTTTCTCATTACTTCCTTTCATTTCTTGAATTGTTTTAAGACAGAACTCAGTTTTACCTGTCCCCCAATCACCATTTATCACTATTGGTGAAAGGTCAATATCACTTTCTAGTAAATTAATTAGCTTTTCAGCTATAGGTTTTCTAGAAAACTCATCCCTTGTAGAAAAAGATAGTTCAGATTGCATATAACCACCCATTAAAATTTTAAGTAAATGAAGTTATAGCAAGTTCATTTTTATTATCAATACAACATATGGCTTTATCACTATAAAGGTCACACTTCCAGCGACAAAAAAGCTTATCCTCATAATTGAAGTTAGGTGTGTAATCTCAGACACAAACTACCTAAAAAATTAATTCTGAGACTATTTTTTATACATAGCCAGCCAAAAACATATCCATAGCTTAACGAACGCCTCTTACAGATTTGAACTTCTTCAAAATCTCTGTCGCCATTTTGTCGCCATTGGCTTTTAGATACAAAAAAGCCACTTCTTTCAAAGTGGCTTAATGCGCTGATTTAACAGCTAAAATTTGGTGGCCCCTACTGGACTTGAACCAGTGACCAATCGATTATGAGTCGACTGCTCTAACCAACTGAGCTAAGGGGCCAAAGTGGAGAGGATTATACGTGTAGTTTTAGCTTAGGTCTAGTATTTCGAAACCGTATGCTGAAATTGTGTTCAACTCAATCGCTCCTCTTATAATTCAAGGCGATAGCATAAGTAATTGCTATCATTTGAAAGTCGTTTTCTGCAATTTTAATGAGCCCTACTCTTTTTTATTTAAATCAGTTTCTCACGCCTTATTTATATTTAACGCTTACCAATATCAAATTAATAATAAAAACAACATCATAATGGCAACTAAATTTATTAAAAATTCTTTATTCAAATAATTGATATAAAACAATATTTTTTACATTCAGATCTCACAATATAGTTTATAGATAATTCGCATATAGGACAAAAATGATGAAAAAAGTACGTGCAGTTCAATATGGTTGCGGAAAAATGGGTAAATTTTTGATCCGTTACTTGCAAGAGCATGGCGCTGACGTTGTGGCGGCTTTTGATATCAATGAAGCGGTTATTGGCAAAGATATAGGCGAAATCGCAGGGACGACGCTAACAGGGGTAAAAGTACAACCGCTACATGAAGCAAATAAAACCCTCGAAACATTAAAGCCTGATGTTGGCATCATCGCCACATTGAGCACCATGGCTGATTTAGAAGATGCATTCTCCTTATTTGCTCGCCATGGTGTGAATGCAATTTCAACCGGAGAAGAAGCCCTTTATCCATGGAATTCATCACCAGAAATTACGCAAAAACTCGATGCACTAGCCAAAGAAAATAATTGTACCCTTGCAGGTAGTGGCTACCCTGATATGTATTGGGGCGTACTCATTGACACCTTAGCAGGCTCCATGCACAAATTGGTGAAAATCAAAGGTTCTAGCTGCTATAACGTTGAAGATTATGGTATCGCTCTCGCCGTTGGCCACGGTGCTGGTTTAACCGTTGATGAGTTCGACAAACAAATTGGTAACTATAACGACTTACCTTACGATATTATTTCTCAGAAAATCGAAAGTGGTGAATATGCACCTCCCTATATGTGGACACAAAATGGTTGGCTATGCAGCCGGCTTGGTCTGACGATCATCAACCAAACTCAGCGCTGTGTACCGCAAATTGCTCAACAAGATATTTACTCCGACACCCTCAAAATGACCGTCAAAAAAGGAGATGTACTGGGCTTATCTGCCGTGGTGATCACCGAAACAGCAGAAGGTATTACCCTTGAAACAGAGTGTATTGGAAAAATCTTAACGGCGGATGAGTGTGATAAAAACAGCTGGCAATTCATTGGTGAACCCAACACCTCAATTGAAGTGAATAACCCAGCAACTGTAGAATTAACTTGTGCAAATTTGGTGAACCGTATTCCGGCATTGATTAATAGCCCAGCAGGCTATACCACCACAGAAAAAATGCCAAACAATGTGTTTATGACCAAACCTATGCATGAGTATTTATAGCGAACGCCGCCCACCTTTCGGTGGGCGACTTACCGGCACCTAGCCTCAGCGCGGTTTCACCATCTGCCATTCTAAGTGATGTTTTATCGACGGCCATTCTGACTCGATAATACTATATACACAGCTATCACGTAGCTCACCTGTTTTAGTTTTCATATGGTTGCGCAAAATACCATCGAGCTTGGCCCCTAAACGTTCAATAGCTCGACGACTTTGGCTATTTAAAAAGTGCGTACGAAACTCCACTGCAACACAATTTAATTCCTCAAAAGCATGCCTTAACAGCAAATATTTAGCCTCTGTATTTAATGCCGTGCGTTGTACTTCGACCCCATACCAAGTGGCTCCGATTTCAACCCGTCTTACTGCATGGTCCACACGGTTATAAGAAGTAATACCCACAGGCTGACCACTGCGTTTATCTATTACCACAAAAGGTAAACATTCCTTTTTCTGGAAATTTTCCAGACGCTTTTCCACATCTTGAGAGAAATGCTCAGGCTCAGGGACTAAGGTATACCACAAATTATTCAACCCATCTCGTCGAATGATATCTGCCAGTTCGGCATCATATTGGTGAGATAGAGGCTCAAGGCGAACATATTCACCTTCTAAAGTAATAGCTTGGCAAATCTCTTTCATCATGGTTTTCCTATATTGTTCTTTATGCTCTGTGTCTCTTTTTTTAATCTCTTTTTATGACATAAAAAAAGAAAAACGCCTATTTTTTTATGACACTCAGCTATTTAACCGAAAACATATGATAAAAATCACAAAATTTTAACATCTTTACCAAATTGCGGCTTCATTACGCTACAGTTAACTCATCTGACCTGTTAATGAAATCCCGAATGGGAGTATAATAATGAGCAATTTCCCACACCTTTTTACCCCGCTTGATTTAGGCCATACCGTCCTAAAAAATCGCATTTTGATGGGCTCAATGCATACTGGGCTTGAAGAACACCCACAAGGCAGCGAACGACTGGCGCATTTCTACCGCTTACGCGCTGAAAATGGTGTCAGCCTCATCATTACTGGTGGCATTGCCCCCAATCCTGAAGGGGCACTTACTGCACATGGCGCAGTACTAAATGATGAAAAACAGCTGTTATTTCATCAACAAATTACGGATGCCGTCCACCAAGCTGACGGTAAAATCGCCTTACAAATTTTGCATGCAGGGCGCTATGGGCTACACCCCAAATTAGTTGCCCCAAGCCCTATTCAAGCAGAAATTATTCCATTTGCCCCCAGAGAGCTCTCAACTGATGAAGTTGAAAAAACAATTGATGACTTTGTAACAACAGCCAAACTCGCTCAACAAGCAGGCTATGATGGTGTCGAAATTATGGGCTCCGAAGGTTATTTAATTAACCAATTCATCACCAAACGTACCAACCATAGAACCGATAAATGGGGTGGAAGCTACACAAACCGAATTCGGTTTCCTATTGAAATCGTACGGCGAATACGGGAAGCCGTTGGTGCTAACTTTATTATTATTTATCGACTTTCCATGTTGGATTTAGTCGAAGAAGGTTCAATATGGGAAGAAATCGAATTACTTGCCAAACAAATTGAGAATGCAGGCGCCAGTATGATTAACACGGGTATTGGTTGGCACGAAGCTCGAATACCGACGATAGCAACACAAGTCCCACGTAGTGCATTTAGTTGGGTTACCCAGAAATTAATGGGAAAAGTGAATATTCCGCTGATAACCACTAACCGCATCAATGACCCTTTTGTTGCAGAACATATTATTGCCAATCATCAAGCCGATATGGTTTCAATGGCTCGGCCGTTTCTTGCTGATGAAGCGTTTGTTCGCAAAGCGGCAGAAAATAGAGCAGACGAAATTAATACCTGTATTGGCTGCAACCAAGCCTGTCTCGACCTCATTTTTAGTGGAAAACTGGCCAGTTGTTTAGTTAACCCACAAGCCGTTAGAGAAATGGATTACCCCAACGAAAAAGCCCCACAGAGTAAATCTGTTGCGGTTGTTGGCGCAGGGCCTGCTGGGTTGTCTTGTGCAATTTACGCTGCAAAACGGGGGCACCGTGTCACTTTGTTTGAAAAATCTAACTACATAGGTGGGCAATTTAACCTCGCAAAGCAAATACCCGGTAAAGAAGAGTTTCATGAAACTATCCGTTACTTCTGCCGACAACTAGAACTATTAAATGTTGATGTGCGCCTTGAACACCAAGCCGATGTTGACTGTTTATCGGGGTTTGATGAAGTCATTATTGCAACGGGTGTCATCCCACGGAAAATCCAGCTTGAAGGGGTTGATCACCATAAAGTCATTTCTTATATCGATGTCATCACCAAACAACGCTCGGTTGGGAAAAGCGCCGCGATTATTGGTGCTGGAGGGATTGGCTTTGACGTTGCTGAATTACTAACCCAAGAAGGGAAAAGTAGCAGTTTAGATGCTTCACTATTTAATAAAGAGTGGAATATTGATACCACAATTCATTCTAAAGGTGGCGTATTCCCCCCACAAAAAGTCCCTATGGCATCAGCCCGTCAATTGTACTTATTACAGCGTAAAAATAGTAAAGTAGGGGCCGGTCTTGGTAAAACGACGGGTTGGGTTCATCGTTTGTCACTGATGAAACGTGGTGTTCATATGCTAAATGGTGTTGAATACATGCGAGTTGATGACGAAGGGCTCCATATTCGCTATCAAGATAAAACCCAATGCCTTCCCGTTGACAATGTGATTTTATGTGCAGGTCAAGAGCCTTACCGGCCATTAAAAATACAATTAGCAGAACGTGGTATTAATGCCCATGTTATTGGTGGTGCTGATGTAGCAGCCGAGCTTGACGCTCGCCGCGCCATTGAACAAGGAATGAAAATCGCGTATCAGCTTTGATTGCTTGTTCTATTGGTGAGGTTTGTCACTGAAATTAATCGTATTTTCAAAAATAAAGGCAGAGATTGTTTTCACGATCCCTGCCTTTTTCTTTAGTTTATTTGCTCGTTAATCACGGTGAGACAACCGCGCTTCCGCGTTCGCCAGTTTCTCATCTTCGGCTAAGCACACCGCCGCAGTAAATAACACGTCAGTTGAAGAGTTAAGCGCCGTTTCTGCTGAATCCTGTAACACGCCAATCATCACACCAACCGCGACGACTTGCATCGCAATCTCATTTGAAATACCAAACATGTTACAAGCTAATGGGATCAGTAATAGTGAGCCCCCTGCAACCCCTGAGGCACCACACGCACATACTGCAGCCACAACACTTAATAACAATGCCGTTGGGATATCAACAGGGATCCCTAACGTATGTACCGCAGCTAACGTCAGAACAGTAATCGTTACCGCTGCGCCTGCCATATTGATGGTTGCGCCTAATGGGATAGAAACAGAATAGGTATCTTCATGCAAATTCATACGACGACACATCCCCATATTCACAGGGATATTCGCGGCAGAACTACGTGTAAAGAATGCCGTTACCCCACTTTCACGTAAGCAAGCGAAAACTAATGGATATGGGTTGCGTTTCATTTTCCAATACACAATTAGTGGATTAACAATGAAAGCAACTATCAGCATACAGCCAATTAATACGGCGAGAACATGTATATAGCCTTTTAAGGTTGCAAAGCCTGTCGTTGCGATAGTTGAAGCAACCAAACCAAAAATCCCTAAAGGCGCTAAGCGGATCACAACACGTACCAGTTGTGTTACTGCATTAGAAAAGTCATGAACTAAATTTTTTGTGGTTTCATTTGCATGGCGCAGCGCAATACCCAGCCCGATCGCCCACGCTAATATACCAATATAATTACCCTTAATCAGTGCGTCGACAGGATTCGCAAATATGTTGATTAGCAAACCTTTTAACACTTCGGCAATATTACCCGGTGGATTTAACTGTGTATCACCCACTGCTAAAACTAAACTTGACGGGAACAGGAAAGAACCAATAACTGCGACAACCGCAGCAAAAAATGTTCCCAAAATATACAACACCAATATCGGTTTGATATTGGTTTTTTGCCCTTGACGATGGTTAGCAATGGATGACATCACTAATACCCATACCAATACCGGAGCAACCGCCTTTAACGCACTAACGAATAAATCCCCTAACAACCCGACATTTTTTGCAGCAGATGGCCATAACCATGCAAGCAAAATACCCGCGACCAAACCAACCAATATCTGTTTGACTAGACTACCTTGGCTAATAACTCGCCATAACCCTATTTTATTTGTATCCATAATAGACCTATATTATTTATCTTTTTTAGGAATTAAATGTGTTTGCACAGCAAGTATAAGGAATAATAGTCGCCTGAAAAGGCAATTATTCAAAATATACACAATGATTGACTTTGTTTAACAAACATTTTACATAACTGTGATCTCAATAGAGTTTTGTTTCTTATAGTAGAATGAGAGGAGTAAAATGGTTGAGTATTTTCATAGAGTTAAAAAAAATCCCCTACTTTTACAGTAGAGGATTTAAAAGTGAAAAAGTTAAATTAACTTTTTGCTTCGTTACGTTTATTAACAATCGCATTAATGATTAACGTTACGACTAAGATTGACGCAATCACCCCCAACGAAATCGGCGTTGGAATATGAAAAATATCGATTAACAGCATTTTTATACCGATAAAGCTTAAAATCACTGCTAAACCGTATTTTAGCATTGAGAACTTCTCAGCAACCCCAGACAACAAGAAATACATGGCACGTAGGCCTAAAATGGCAAATAAATTCGATGTTAAAACAATGAATGGGTCAGTTGTTACCGCAAAAATAGCGGGTATGCTGTCCACCGCAAATATCACATCGCTAATTTCAACTAAAATCAGTACTAAAATAAGTGGAGTCGCAAACAGGACACCATTACGTTTAATAAAGAATTTTTCACCATGCAATTCATCCGTCATACGTAAATGAGAACGAACCCATTTTACTAACGGTTTATCCGTAATTGGCGAGTCATCTTCTTTAGCAAAAGCCATTTTCAAACCAGTAAATAGCAAGAACAAGCCAAATACATATAAAATCCAGCTAAATTGTGTGACTAACCAACTGCCTGCAAAAATCATAATTGTACGAAGTACGATAGCGCCTAATACTCCATAAACCAGCACACGACGCTGTAAATTTGCAGGGATTGCAAAATAACTAAAGAGCATTAACCAAACAAATACGTTATCAATAGCTAATGCTTTTTCTAATAAATAACCCGTTAAGAACGCTATTGTTTGGCTATCGGCAAACTCACGTCCCACGTTTTCATTAAGATACCACCAAAAGCCCGCCGCAAAGAGAAGTGAAAGCGTTACCCACACGATACTCCAAGCCGCAGCCTGTTTCATCGACATTGCTTGGCCTTTGTGTTTCCCTTGCCAGAACAAATCAATGAGTAGCATAAGTAAAATAATAACGGCAAAACTACCCCATAAAATAGGGTTACCAACTGAGTGCATTTTCCTTTCCCTTAAAAACAAAAAACGGCTGATATCCAGAAGACATCAGCCGCTTAAAATTCATTAACCACAAGTTATTTCTTTTGGTTGTAAATTATGAGCAAACCTCGCCTTCTGGCAAGGTCTCACTTACAACACAAATAACCCGAAAACAGGGAACTGTGGTGCTCGGCTACCGGGTGTAATGAGTACACCGTAATGACGATAAACCGACAAGAAGAAGTTACTCCCCTTTGCTATGGCGATAAGATACGGTAAATAGTCTTAAAATGCAATAATTAGCCATTATTGTTTTATCGTTATTTTTTTACATTAAAAGATAAATTAACCAGTATATTTCGCATACTCTAAGCAAAAAGTAGGTTAAAAGCCATTTTTAAGCACTTTACATCGTTACATGCCACACAATAATTTGTAAAAATCGGCCGAAACTTAAATGAATTCTAAAAATAAGCTTAAAATTTGCTGTTTAGTTATTTTCTGTTTTGTTAAAGTGAGCGTGTTTTACACTAACAGCCTGAGGAAACACTACTTTCACTTTGGCATTCACTTAATCCATTTCTCCCTGCCCAACAACAAGTTTGTTGCTGTTATTGCCGTTTAGGAAACATTAATGGAATTAGTTAAAGAACTTTTTTTCGCCCTTTGGCACCAAGATTATGTCACCCTATCTAACCCTGCGTTAGTGTGGTCGATTTATTTCATGCTGTTCGCTATCTTGTTTCTTGAAAACGGGGTATTACCTGCAGCGTTTTTACCTGGCGATAGCTTGTTGATTTTAGTTGGTGTACTCATCGCTAAAGGCACATTAAGTTATCCACTCACCATCGTAATTTTAACCGCTGGCGCCAGTTTAGGTTGCTGGGTAGGTTATATACAAGGGCGATGGCTGGGGAACACACGTATTGTTAAAGGCTGGCTAGCACACTTACCCGAACACTACCACCAACGCGCTCATGGCTTATTCCATCGTCATGGCCTCGCTGCCTTATTAATTGGCCGTTTTTTAGCTTTTGTTAGAACACTACTTCCAACAATTGCAGGTCTCGCAGGTTTACAGAATGGCCGTTTCCAAGTATTTAATTGGTTAAGTGGTCTGTTGTGGGTGTTAATTTTAACTGCTATCGGTTATGGCTTTGGTAAAAGTCCAATCTTCCTACAATATGAGCATCACATTATGAATGTATTGATGCTAATTCCTGTAGGCTTATTAATCCTTGGGTTAATCGGTAGTATTGCTGTTGTCGTAAAGAAAAAACTGTCTAGCAAAAAAGTAAATTAATCCTACATGCGGGAACCAATTTGTTCCCGCATTATTAATTTTACTTAATTTTACTTCCCTCCTTTCTCATCACATGCTGTATTTCTAATTAATTGATTACACGATATTTTTTAAATCTGTAATTTTTACATGTTTTCTTAATATCGGGTTTATTATTGAATAACTCATTGCACTTAATGCAAAAACAGTTATTGTTAATACAGTGAAGTTTCTTTTCTATTGATAGGAGGTTCTATATGTCATCAAATCATTCATCAGAAGACCTACGCGCGGAACTAAAAGCGTTAGCAGATTCTCTTGAAGCCGTATTGAATGATACAGGCGAGAAGTCGAAAGAAGAGATTGAAAGCTTGAAATCCAAAGCGAAAGACGCACTTTGCTCATCTCGTGCTAGGCTCGGCCAAACCACCGAAAGGATCACTGAACAAACTAAAGAAATTGCGGGTCGCGCAGACAACTATGTCAAAGAAAACCCATGGACTGGTATCGGTATTGGTGCTGCCGTTGGTGTAGTTCTTGGCGTACTTCTCGCGAAACGTTAATTGCTTATGGAACAAAATCAACAACGTCAGGGCCCCGGTAAAGGGGTCCTTGAAATACTGCAACGCATCGCCAGTATTACCGTTAATATTGTTGAAACTCGCCTTCAGCTCATTGCCGTCGAGCTCGAAGAAGAGAAAGTTAATTTTATCCAGCTGCTATTATTAGTTGGGCTAGCACTTCTTTTTACTGCTTTTGGCCTGATGTGTCTAATTGGACTCATTTTTTGGTCTGTAGACCCTATTTACCGTTATCAAGCACTGGCTATCACGACAGGGATTTTGGTTCTACTCGCCGTTATCTTTGCTGTTTGGGCGCTCAAAAAAGCGAAACAGTCTACTTTATTGAGCTCCACACGGGAGCAACTAAGCCAGGATGCAAATGCATTAGCAGGTAAGGATAATGACCAGAAATAAACGCCAATTACTTGCCGAAAGAAAACAACGGTTACTCAACAGAATTGAGCAGCAACGGAATGACCTTGCTGCCAGCTCTGAAGATTGGCTGCATGTGACAGCCCCTTATGACCGTACATGGAAAACCTTCGTTACCTTCCGTCCTTTATTTATTGCAGCAACAGGCCTGCTTTCGATTTATTCACTAAAAAAACCACAACGCATACTTCAATTAGGAAAAAAAGCCTTCACAATGTGGGGCATAGTAAGAACAATTCAAAGTACAATTAATGCAGGAAAGAAATAATTCAACTTAAAATCAATAAGTTAATCTAACCACGACACTTCAACTCATTCCCCCTCATCACCATTCAAATTTTTTGACCATCTTTGTGAATAAGCTTTGCTTTTTATTGAATAAGCAAATGACTATTATAAGTCCATCGAATGTTTTCTTACCTATTTGTGCTGAAAACAACACTACAAAGCGACATATATCGCAACTAATTTATATTTAATGACTTATTAGTCTGGAGAATCTCAATGAAAAATTTAGAAAGTGGTGCGGTATTATTAGCTCGCATTATGATGCCAATTCTGTTCATTGTCGCTGGGTATGGAAAACTGGGAGATGCATACGCAGGAACACAACAATACATGCAAGCAATGGGCGTTCCAGGCTTTTTATTACCTTTAACCATTTTATTAGAATTTGGCGGCGGCTTAGCAATTCTGTTCGGCTTCTTAACTCGAACTGTCGCTTTATTTACAGCAGGCTTTACGGTATTAACCGCACTCCTGTTCCATATCGATTTTAGCGTTGCACCAAATAGCTTAATGTTTATGAAAAACTTTACTATTGCCGGCGGTTTCTTACTGTTAGCTGTGACTGGCCCAGGGAAATTTAGTATTGACCATTTATTAAACAAAAAATGGTAACTCCGATTTCATTATCACCCTTATTACCTTATTGATTTTGTTTGTCCAACTTATACCTCCCTCGGGAGGTATTTTTTTGCCTAAAAAAGGCGTTGAATCAGTTGGGGGAAAATCACTTAAGTGAGCGATTCTCAGTAGGCAGTAAATTGATGTTGATGGGTTTATTTTTCAATCTCAGGTTAACTTCTAAATAATTTATACGGTAACAGGCCTAAAAATATTTTATATCTATTAAACCGCGAGTCACAAACTACATACGTAAACTCTAAATAGTTTGAGTTGTAGGTAGGCGGCAAATTGAGTCATCCCGTGAGCATACATAAGTATGTGACTCGGGTGACTCAATGAAGCCAACACCCCTACGGCTCAAAATATAACGAGTTTACACCCTGAATAATTTGGGGATTTCTCGGAGACACCACGACTTAGCCTCCCCCATACTATCTCGTCGCCATGCCATAATAATATTCGTCTCATGGCTATACTCTGCGCCAACTACTTTTAAACGCCCTTCACGAATATCTTGTTCAACCATTGGATACGGCATCGTTGCAACACCAAGGCCTGCCAATAAAGCATTGTGTTTATCTTCAATTGTTGACACTGTTAATCGTTGTTGTTTATCCAACAACTGTACCGTGATCACAGGCCGCTCACGTGCGGTATCAGCCACTGCAATTCCACGGTACTTCACTCGAGTCGCATCAGATAATGGTTCAGGTTCTTGATGAATGGGGTGATCCGGGCTCGCTACATAAATATGATTAATGGTGTATAACGATTTAGAGTTAATTTCTGAAGATGACCGAAAATGCATATCAGGAGCAATGACGATATCCGCTTTGCCGCTTTCAAGGCGTTCCCATGCTCCCGCCAATACTTCAGTAATCAAAGATAACTGTGTTTCTGATTTTTCCGCCAATCGTTCCACCAGTGGAAAGAGTGAATGAGCAGGAACTAAAGCCTCGCACACGATGGTTAAATGCGTTTCCCATCCTTTTGCAAGGGCTTCCGCGTCAGATGTTAGCTTATCAGCAGCTTCAAGTAGGATCCTTCCTCTATCAAGTAACATCCTACCGACATTCGTAAATTTAGTTCTATGCCCTGAACGGTCAAATAAAATGACATCGAGCTCTTCTTCTAATTTTTGCATGGTATAGCTTAGCGCAGATGGGACTCGCCCCAACTCTTCAGCAGCTGCAGCAAAACTACCACGGCGATCGATTGCATCCATAACCCTTAATGATTCAAGCGTTAATGCTCTCTCTTTACTCATGAAGTTTCTCTTTCAGGAAATTTGAACAAGGGAAACAGATTAACTGGCTAACAATTCAACGTCCAGCTATTTATTATAACAATAGATTATTAACTTATTTATTTTCGATGGGGGTTAACCATTATGATGACACTGAGACCCGCTAACCATTGCGGAAAAGCTGATTATGGTTGGCTGCAAGCGCGTTATTCCTTTTCATTTGGCCATTATTTTGACCCAGATTTTATGGGTTTTAAAACACTCAGAGTGCTGAATCAAGAGGTTATTGCGCCACAAAATGCGCTACAGCCAAGAACCTACCCACATGTCGATATCTTAAATATCATCCTAAAAGGGCATGCAGAATATCGAGATAGTCTAGGTAATACCATCCAAGCGGATGAAGGTGAATGTGTGCGTTTTTCACCACGCCCAGATCTTAGCTACAGTGAACAAAATGTGTGCCCTAAAACACCACTAACGCGTTTGCAGCTGTGGCTAAATGCTTGCCCACAGCAAGAATCTTTACCCTTGCAAAAAATAGCCATTAGTGAAAATGAGAGTAAGCTTATCGCCTCTCCTGACGGGGAAGATCAAAGCATTCAATTACGTCAACAAATTTGGATCACTCAAATTCACTTAGCAGCCAATGAATCAACAGCGATCACGCTAAAAGGAAAAAATTCATTCCTTCAGTCTATACATGGTGGAGCAACATTACGAACACCAAAAGGCGAACAACTCAGGATGAATTGCAATGATGGGGCATTTATCCAAGATGATAATCAAATCATCATTAGTGCAGATAAACCGTTTAGAGGCCTGCTAATCGACCTTGGGGGACAAAACTAGTCATTTTCCTGCTATAACAGCATGAATTTTGCGAACGGATTCGCAAATTTCATGATTTACATATCCTACATATTGACACGCTTGTGTTAGAGTCCTGCCATTAGCGAGCAAAAAACACGTAATTTTCTTGCTCAAATGCTTTTTCGTTTTGATTTTAAAGGTGTTTCCGTGGCTCTATTCACTCAACAACGACATAATCAAATTTTTGCTCAAATTCTGAATGAGGTTGTTCCTCAGGACGAATTAGCAAAAAATTTTTCCGTTTCTACTCGAACTATTCGTTCTGATATCAATGAAATCAATGAATTGATACAGCCATATCGTGCACATATTGTGTATGAACGAGGTCGTGGTTACCGGTTGAACATTGAAGATGAAGCCCTATTTGCGACCTTTACTCAGCAAAATGACGAAGACAATCATATCCCTCGAACGAGCAAAGAGCGCATTGATGCACTGCTATTAAAGCTCTTAATGCTATCACTTCCCGTAAAGCTTGATGATATCGCTGAGGAATGGTTTATCAGCCGAGGCACTTTACAACAAGATATGGGTGCGGTGAGAGAACAGCTACAAAAATACCAAATTGCATTAGAAAGTATTCCTCACCAAGGTATTCGTTTGAATGGTAGCGAGTGGGCGGTTCGAGCTTGTATGACTGAAACTTTATGGCGTCGTTATTGCGCACAGATAGCACCTGATTTAACCACTTTCCGCCCCGATTGTCTGGATAATTTAGACCTGTCATATATCGATAAAGTATTACATAACAGTTTGAATCGTTTTGATATTCGGATTAGCAATGAAGGCCATTTATACCTAGTTTTTAATTGTGCGGTCACTATTTTGCGTATAACTCGCGGCCATGAGCTCACCACTGCGGTCAAAAACGATGATAGTGAAGAAGTGATCCGTAAAGCGTGCGATGAAATCTCCAACGGTTTAATCTACTTTCTTGGCAATGATCTTTCTGGGGCAGAACTGAGCTATTTGCATGACCAAATTGTTGCCCAACGTATTAGTAACCAAGACTCTAGTGCGCAAAAAAGTGGTACTCATAATGAGCTATGTGAATATATTTTAAATTATATTAATGAATTATATAATTATGACTTACGAAATGATGAAAAGCTCAAAAAAGATCTCAATACGCATCTTGCGGCCTTAATCACGCGCCTGCAGTATCATATTTCCACGCCAAATCCATTATTATCTGATATTAAACAATATTATCCGTTTGCCTATGACGTCACACTCAGTGCATTAACCAGCGCAAGTAAGCAATTACTTCCTCATCCAATCAGTGAAGATGAACTGGGTTACCTTGCAGTTCATATTGGTGTTAGCCTCGAACGTAACTATGGCGCAGGGTCAATTCGCCAAACAGAAGTACTGGTAGTCACCGATGCAGGAAACTCCACGTTTCGCGTGGTTGAATCTAAAATCATGCGTGAGTTTCCACAACTCAAATTTAGCCGAGGGTTAACATTACAAGAGTATGAATCCTTGGGTGAAGTCACTGAAGATTTCGTGATAACCACAGTACGAATTTCAGAGAAAAACAAGCCTGTTATTAAAATCGCGCCTTTCCCAACGCCCTATCAGCTAGAGCAAGTTGGCCGCTTAGCTATGGTTGATCAAACCCGCCCTTATATTATTGAGCGTTTTTTTGATGAACGGTTCTTTATGGTAATTAATGAAAAAATTAGCCAAGAAGAGCTATTTCAAATGGTTTGCCATAAATTACAGCAAGAAGGCTATGTAACCTCCGATTTTTATCCATCACTACAAGAACGTGAATCAATTGTTTCCACATTGCTCGGAGAAGGCATCGCATTACCCCACTCTTTAGGCTTACTTGCCAATAAAACGGTGGTTGCAACCGTTGTGGCCCCAAAAGGCATTGAATGGAATAAAGAAACCAAAGAGAACGCTTATGTCATTTTCTTGTTGGCTATTAGTAAAACAGACTATGAAGAAGCGATGGCTATTTATGATTTATTCGTTACCTTTGTAAAGGAAAAAACAACTCGTCGCTTAGTAAGTGTAAAAAATTTCAATGAATTCCAAGTGATAGCTAAAGATAGCTTAGCACGTATCCTCTAATCTGATAGCAACTTCCACTTCGTAGTGGAAAAGTGGAAATTGCTGACTTTTACGTGATCCTAACCACAACTCTCGCAAATATTTTCCTATCCTAAACGGCCTGTTTTACGCACAGAGTAACTAAGTGGAAGTTATTACAATCAACACAACATAGTTTCCATTTATTGTTTCCACTTTTCTTTCCAGTTCTTTTTTTCAATTCCATTTTTTATGTAAAAAAATAATTAATTGATAAACAACATATTTTATTCGAAGTATTGTTATTTTTATCCTTTTTCGATAGTTGATCGATGTCAATTTTTCCACTTAATTTCCATATAGAATAAAAAACACACCAATCCAGCTAATATTTATTTCCAAATAATTTCCACTTTGAAGTGGAAATTCACTGCCTGCAAAAAATCCCAATAAACGTCTAATGTATAAGACATGAAGGAACAGAGTAGTCTAACTTGCAATATTACTTTGGATTTTAAATAGTTATGAGTGAATCAGTTGTCGTTTTTAAAATGTTAGAACATAACCTTGATATTGATGAGGTGACACAAAAACTGCTAGCAGTGATTACTGACTGGCTCAAGCAGGAGGATTGCTATACCACGGATGTACAACAACAGATGTTGGAGTCTCATTTACGTGCCATGGTCGGTAGAGCAAAAACGGGTGAAGCCTTACCAGAAGTTGATATCAGCCTATTTGATGAAATCTCTGAACATTCGATTACGCTCGCGCAACGGGTTGTTGACACACTTCCCGGTTTAGCACCTGAAGAGACCTATTTACTCTCTGTTCACTTTGAAGTTGCACGTTCAAATGATTAATTACTAATTTGGTAGGATTTGGAGAATATTTTATGAAACAGATAGTTGTTGTTATCGGTGACCGTTTAGGTAAAGGCCAAAAAGTTGCCGCGGGTGTTGAAGCTGCTGGCGGTAAAGCGATTGTTGTTCCAGGTGTCGCCGCTGACATGAAACTTGGCGATGTGATGAACGCAGAACAAGCCGATTTAGGGATCTCATTTTGTGGAAGTGGTGGCGCTGGTGCAATCACGGCTCAAACTAAGTATGGCTATAAAGCTCGCTATGGGATGCGCTCCATTGAAGAGGGAGAAACCGCAATTGCAGACGGTTGCAATGTATTAGGTTTCGGTTTTATGGACAAGGAAGAGTTAGGCGAGCGCTTAGTAAAAGCATTCAATAAAAAATACGGCAACGCTTAATGAAAAAATCTATCGAAACGGTTGTACGGGTTACAGGGCAAGGCGACACTAAGCAAAAAGCGATAGCTGACGCCTTAAATTCAATTCAAAAAACCGTACTGAAAAACAGCACAGACATCATCCTACGAATTGAACCAAAGGATGTTGAAGTGATTAGTGCTCACTCTCATTCGCGGACAGAAAAATTTCTTTTTCTCTTTTTGCCACGCAAACGTGAACATTTTCGTGTTGTACTCGACGTTTCGCTGGATGTCACTTTACTTTCTGTCAACGAAATACCATTTACAGAACAATAATAGCAATCAGGTCTGGAGTTAATTCCATGAGTGAAACTGCATCTTTTCTAGAAATATTGGGCATGTCCCTGATCATCGGTGGGCTCTGCGGCTTTGGCTTAGGCGCAGGGGCTGCGCGTATGTTCCACGCACCAACCATACAAGGCATGGGGGCATTCCGTACATTGGGTGAGCTGAACGCGTGTGAAGGCGACCCAGCATCTCACTTTTCTTTTGGCTTAGGATTTTTCTTTAATGCATGGGCATCATCAGTTGCTGCAGGGGCATTTACACAAGACGTTGACCACCGCATCATCCCAAACTGGGGTGCGGCAGCGCTGTTAACCAAAAACCGTAGTGTTGCTGACACACTGCATAACCCGAAAAAAATGGCGATTGCTTGTGCCATCATCGGGGCATTAGTTGTCGCCTTCTTAAACACAACCGCTTCCGCAGTTCCGGCTGCACTGCAAACAACAGCCATTAACGTACTAGTGCCCGCCGCTAACTTGTTAGTTAACACGGTGATGCCAGTCATCTTCTGGTTAGCCGCCATGGATGCAGGGCGTCGTTCAGGTTTCTGGGCAACATTATTTGGTGGTTGTGCTCAGTTAATCATGGGGAATGCTATCCCTGGTTTAGTTTTAGGTATCTTGATTGGTAAAGGCGTTGATGACAACGGCTGGAACCGTATCACTCGCACAATGATGATAACCGTGGTTCTCTTGTTCGTTCTCAGCGGCTTCTTCCGTGAGTTCGACCTGAAGATGATCACCTCTTTCAACCTAGATAAACCATTGTGGCTTGAATACGTCCACGGTCTGCTGAGCGGGAAATAATCATGACAACTGAAATTAACAAACAAGATTTTTGGTACGCAGAATGGTCCTTTCCGATTTTTGTTGGGTTGCTATCCGCAGGGATCTTCGCAGGTACCCACATGTATGTCGTCTACGGCTTTGGCGCATTTAACGAAGTGGCGTTCGTCGCCATGTTACGTGCAGGCTTAGATACAGGGGTTTACGGTGCAGTCGCCGCATTCGGTGCAAGTTTCTTATTTGCTCGCATTATCGAAGGATCACTAGTCGGTATTTTAGATATTGGTGGAGCGCTGCAAACTGGTATTGGGCTCGGTGTTCCTGCCCTATTCCTCGCTGCGGGGTGGGATATTCTAGTCACTAACTTCTGGCTTTCATTAGTAACGGGTTTATTCCTTGGTGTATTAATCGGTTTACTGATTGTCTTTGCACGTAAATTCACCATTGCCCAAGCCAACTCAACCTTTGGTGCAGACGTCATGATGGGTGCGGGTAATACTTCAGGTCGATTCTTAGGCCCATTGATTATCTTAGCCGCCATGGCAGCTTCTATTCCAATTGGGATTGGTTCTTTAATCGGCGCATTGATTTTCTATGTATGGCAAAAACCGGTTGCCGGTGGCGCTATTTTAGGTGCGATGTTATTCGGTTATTTCTTCCCAATCGTCGCCTAACAAGTATCCTCCCGGAGCATCTGCTCCGGGTTACTGAATAACATGATTAAAAACAGGCTCGAAATAGTTCAAAGAGTTGCATAAGAGTAA